>NZ_JBSFVU010000018.1:0-216124 GCF_053592475.1 Streptomyces sp. NPDC002671 | reverse complement strand
CGCCACCGACAAGGACGCCCAGAAGCTGAAGCTGGTCGAGCACGAGGCCTACGCCAACGGCCTGCAGAAGCAGGTCTTCGACGTCGTCCGCTGACGACGCCAGGGGGTTTTCAGCATGGCCGTGGGCCAGGCAACGCAGCCTGGCCCACGACACGTTCGCACGCTCAGCTCACGGCAGCGCCGAACCACCGGGGCAGTCGGCCGAGCAGATCCTGCTGATCCTCACCGACCCACGCCACGTGACCGTCCGGCCGCAACAGCACTGCGGGCACGTCCAGTTCCTCGCTGACGTCGACGACATGGTCGACCCGGTCCGCCCAGCCCGCCACCGAGAGCCGTCCGGTCTGGTCGAGCAGCAGCCCGCGACCGCCATGCATCGACTCATACAGGCGCCCCTGCTTCAGCTTCACGTCCCGCATGCGCCGGCCGAGCAGTTCGTGGCCCTCGCCGAAGTCGTAGCGGACCCCGACCGCGGTGATCATCTCGGTCACGTACCGGTTCACCTCCTCGAAGTCCATCAGCTTCGACAACAGCTCCCGCAACGCGGTCGGACCCGGATCGGACCCCAGCAGCGTCATCTGCGCGCGGGTGTTGTTCAGCACGCGGGCACCCACCGGGTGCCGTTCGGCGTGGTAGCTGTCCAGCAGCCCCTCCGGTGCCCAGCCGCCGACCGCGGCGGCCAGCTTCCAGCCCAGGTTGAACGCGTCCTGGATACCGAGGTTGAGCCCCTGCCCGCCGGTCGGCGGGTGGATGTGCGCCGCGTCGCCGGCCAGCAGCACCCGGCCGACCCGATAGTGCTCGGCCTGCCGGGTGGCGTCGCCGAACCGGGAGAGCCAGCGCGGCGAGTGCGCCCCGAAGTCGGTGCACGCGAAGGCCCGCAGCTGCTTCTTGAACTCCTCCAGGGTCGGCGCGGTCACACGGTCCTCCGCCATGCCGTCGGCGGGCACGATGACGCGATACACCCCGTCCCCGAGGGGAATGGCACCGAACCGCAGCTGGGTCTTGCGGACCTCGTCGACGATGGCGGCAACCTTCTCCGGATCCTCGGTCACCCGCATCTCACCCAGCAGCGTCTCGACCTTGGCGGGCTCGCCGGGGAAACCGACGCCGAGCTGCTTGCGCACCATGCTCCGGCCGCCGTCGCAGCCGACGAGGTAGCGCGAGCGCAGGTGCGTGCCGTCCGTCAGCTCGACGGTCACCCCGTCCTCGTCCTGGCTCAGCCCGACCGCTTCGCAGCCGCGCCGGATCTCGGTACCGAGTTCGAGGGCACGCTCGTTGAGCAGCCGCTCGGTGACCGGCTGCGGGGTGGCGAGGCCGTACGGGTGAGCCGTGTCCAGCCGGTCCGGCCACGGCTTGGTGATGCCACCGAAGAGACCGCCGACCTGGAACTTCTCACTGACCGCGCGAAACCGGTCCAGCAGTCCGCGCTGGTCCATCATCTCGATGCTGCGCGCGTGCAGGCCCTGTCCGCGGGACTGCTCGGTCGGTTCGGTCAGCCTCTCCAGCACGACGACGTGGACGCCGTGCAGCCGCAATTCGCAGGCCAGCATCAAGCCGGTCGGTCCGCCGCCGACCACGATCACGTCAGTCATCGAAATCCCCGTTCAACGAGATTGGATTCGTCAGCAGAAGCACACGTACCTCGTGAATCCCTGATTTGCCCAGGTTCTGGCTTCGGACGGAGATTGTGCAGCACGACCGGGGCCTTGCCGCAAGGCCCCCAGTGCGCTATATGTTGAGAGTGGCAAGGAGTGGGTAACCTCCTTGCCTTCGCTGTTTGCCGCCCGCTGTGGACGAATTCCGCTGCGGACGGACAAGGAAGGCGGCGGCCTTCAGCTGTCGGTCAGGGCCGGTCGGGTGGTCTACGCCCTCTCCACCGAGCAACTCATCAACTTGTGCGGCAACATGGGTTGTTGAGCATTCGGTCTGGAGGGGGAAGCGGCATGCTGAGGCAGGGCGACGTCCTGGACGGGCGCTACCGGCTCGACTCGGTGCTGGGCCGGGGCGGGTTCGGGACCGCATGGCGCGCTCACGATGTGCGGATCGACCGCCCGGTCGCAGTCAAGGTCGGTCTGGCCGAGACCGAGGAAAGGGCCCAACGCCTCATCCGAGAAGCGCGCATCGCGGGCAACCTGACCCATCCCAACATCGCGATGATCCACGACTTCGGGCGACTGGAACGCGACGGCCGGCCATTCATCTACATCGTGATGGAGCTCGTGCGGGGCGAGGACCTCGCCCACGTCATCGCCCGAGGTCTGCCACCTTTCGCGGAAACCCTCTTATGGGCCCGGCAGATCTGCGCCGCTCTGGCCGCCGCCCACGACGTCGGCATCGTCCACCGGGACATCACCCCCGCCAACCTGATCCTGACCGACACCGGGACGGTCAAGGTCCTCGACTTCGGCATCGCGAAGCGGCAGGAGGCCGGGGCCACGCTCACCGCTGAAGGCGTAGCCGTCGGCACTCCCACCTACATGGCACCGGAGCGGATGAACGGCCGGCCGGTCGACGGACGCAGCGATCTGTATGCCCTCGGCTGCATCCTCATGGAGCTGTGGACGGGCCACCCCCCGTTCCGTGCCGACGATGCGCAGGACGTCATGGTGCAGCACATGGTCGCGCCGCCGCCGCTGCCGAGCGCGTCACGTGGTGACCTGCCGCCCGGCGCGGATGAGCTCGTACTGGAGCTACTGGCCAAGGCCCCCGGCCGACGTCCGGGGCACGCCCGTGAGGTGGAGCGGCGACTCGCACTTCTGGCCGGTGAGACTTCCGCCCCGACCGTGACGGCCTCGACGCCGCCCCCTCTTCCTCCGCTGCCCTCGCCTCCGCACAGTCCCACCGAGCGGACCCCCCTCGCCGACCCGGTGCGCTCCGCTCTGCGTCGACGGCTCGACCAGATCCTCGCGCTGCCGCCGGACTCCGACCTGGATGAGTTCGTCGGCCTGCTCAACGAGCTGATCCCCGAGGCGCAGCGCGAACTGGGACCGGACGATCCGCTCACCGCAGAAGCGATGCTCGCCAGGGCCCTGCGCTCAAGTGACCACAGTCTGTCCGCCCTCGTGCCGAAACTGATCCGGGTCTTCGGCCCCGAGGACCCGCGCACCATCCAGGGCCGAGCCAGGCACCTCGGACGGTCCGCTTACGACGGGGTGGAGGCCGTCTTCGGCAAACTGGAAGAAGTCATCGCGCTGGCGACCCGCGTCCTTGGCCCCTGGCATCGGACCACCCTGCACGCCCGCCTCGACCTGGCCGCCGGCCGCATGACGAGAATCACCGCCACAGGGCGGGCGCATCCGCCCTTCATGCCGGTCACCCGCGCCGAGTCACAGCGCAGACGCGCCCTCTACGAACCGCTGTTGCCCGACCTGGACCGCGGGCTGCCCGACAACGACATGGCACGCTACGAGGCGCACGTGCGGGTGGCGATCGACACCCACCTCCTCGGGGACCACGAGGCCGCCGCGCGATACTTCGACGAGCTGCTCCCGCTTCGGAGCGCCACCCTGGGCGTGGACGAGCTACCTGTGGTGTGGTCCCTGCAACATGCCCACAACGTCGGCGAGTCCGGCGACCCGCAACGCGCCATGACGATGCTCGACCAGTTGCTCCCACGCATCGCAGACCCAGAAGTCCGGCACCGCGCCAGCCGCCTGCGCTCCCGCTTCAAGCGCCGAGCGCGCCGATCGTCGAACGGGACAGGCGGCCGACGATCGTGGTTCGGCTCCTAGACGCCGAGGCGCGCCACCGACCCTGGCTCAGACTCCGATGGTCGTGCCGTTGGGCTTCCGTCCGAAGGCTGCCGCAAGAACCGCGGGGAGGTCAGCCTCGGGGACCGTGGCGCGTATCCGCGCCAGGACGTCACGAAAGTCCTCGTCATCGATCACGCCCAGATATTCCTGGCGCAATTGGTGAATGACCTCGACGAGTTCGGGCCGCAGGCGCATCCATGCGCGGGCGGTACGGATCTCCTCATCGACCTGGTCCATGAACCAGCGTATGACCGCGTACGGGATGTCCACGTGTCGCCCTTGGGGGTTGAAACACATCGTCGGTTCCCGCGCCGGGTCTTCGCATAGTCGCTGTTGGGGTGCAGGACAGGCATGGCCGCATGCTTCCATGTCACATAATTCCCCTGACAGTAGATGTCAGGGGAATGTCCCTAACCTGCGGCGTATGGACGACTTCGACTTCCTGCACGGCTCCTGGGACGTGGCCAATCGCCGTCTCACCGCACCGCTCGGCCCGGGCCCCGCCACCTGGGCGGAGTTCCCCGGTCACGCGGCGGTCCGGCCGCTGTTCGGGGGCGCCGGCAACATCGACGAGATCACCTTCCCCACCCTCGGCCGCCAGGGCGTGACCCTGCGGCTCTTCGACCGCGAGACGGAGCGCTGGTCGATCCACTGGTCCGACAGCCGGACGGGCCGACTGGATCCCCCGGTGGTCGGCGGCTTCACGGGCGACCGTGGTGACTTCCACGGCGACGACACCTACGACGGTCGCCCGATCCGGGTGCACTTCACCTGGTACCGCCTCGGCCCCGACGCCGCGCGCTGGGAGCAGGAGTTCTCCGCCGACGACGGCCGCACCTGGGAGCTCAACTGGATCATGGACCTCACCCGCACCGGGGCGGTCGACGCATGAGCATCGTCGAACTCCGGCAGTACACCCTGCATCCCGGCGCCCGGGAAACCCTGATCGAGCTGTTCGAGCGCGAGTTCGTGACCGGCCAGCACGCGGTCGGCGTCACCGTCGGCGGACGTTTCCGCGACCTTGACGACCCGGACCGCTTCGTCTGGCTGCGCGCGTTCCCCGACATGACGCACCGTCGGCGCTCGCTGGAGGCCTTCTACACCGGCCCGGTCTGGCGGAAGCACCGCGACGCCGCCAACGCCACCATGATCGACAGCGATGACGTCCTGCTGCTGCGTGGCCCGGGCTTCGCACCGGCGCCGGGCACCCGCGAGGTGGTCGCCACGGTCTGCCATCCGTCCGACGCGGCTGCCTTCGACGCGTACGCCGCCCGGCACCTGACCCCGGGCCATGCGCTGCACCGCACCGAGCACGCCGAAAACGACTACCCCCTCCTGCCTGTCCGCACCGAAGAGGACGTCCGGGTCTGGTTCGGCCCGGCCGAACCACCGCCCTGGCCGACCCGGCGGCTGCGGCTGGAACCCGTGACGGCCTAGCCCCGGCGTCCCGGCGCCCCGGCGCACGGGGGGAGATGCTGTTCTGCGGCCATGTGTCTGGGACCCTCACCCGAACGGCAGGGTTACTGATAGTGACATATGTCTAACCTTCAGTGACCGATAGTCACCGCCCGTCGTGGAGGTACTGCCATGCCCGCCCAGCCCCTTGCCTCCCGGCCCGTCGGCCCGACCGAGGTCGGCCCGGGCGACCCCCGCTACGAGGCGCTGCGCCGGGGATTCAACCAGCGCTGGGTCGCCAGTCCCGACTACGTCGTGGTGGCCAACGGAACCGCCGACGTGCTCTCCGCCCTCAACACCTACCTCGCGGGCACGGCCGACTCCGACTCGCCGCCGCGCCGCATCACGGTCCGCTCCGGCGGGCACTGCTACGAGAACTTCGTCTGCGGCGACGACGTAGCCGTCATCATCGACGTCAGCACCATGGACGGCGTCTACTACGACACCGAGATGGAGGCGTACTGCGTCGAGGCGGGCGCGACCAACTGGCACACCGTCACCCAGCTGTACCGCCGACACGGCCTCGCCCTGCCCGGGGGCTCGTGCTACTCCGTCGGAGCGGGCGGCCACATCTCGGGCGCCGGATTCGGCCTGTTCTCCCGGTTGCACGGCCTCACGATCGACTACCTCTACGCCGTGGAGGTGGTCACCGTACGCGACCGGACGCACGCCGAGGTCACCGTGGCGCGCAAGGACTCACCGGAACGCGCCCTCCAGGACCTGTGGTGGGCGCACACCGGCGGTGGAGGCGGCAACTTCGGCGTGGTCACCCGCTACTGGTTCCGCGGTCTGCCCGAGCCGCCGGCCCAGGTGCTGACCAGGGCGCTGGCCTGGAAGTGGGACCTCTTCAAGAAAGATCCCGACAAGTTCAAGTCCCTGGTGCGCCGTTACGGCGAGTTCTTCGTGGCCGAGAACACGGGCGAGGGCGGTCCGGACTTTCTCCGCGACCTCGACTACCGCGATCTGTTCACGCTGCTGAAGCTGACCAACCACGCCAATGGCAAGGTCGGCCTGGTCATCCAGCTCGACGGCACCCGCAGCGACTCGCTCGAGCGACTCAACCTCTTCCTGAACTGGCTCGCACCCGACGAGGTCTACCCTCAGACCCTCTTCGACCTGCGGATGGGCGAACACCCGCCGCTCAACGACCAGTACATCCCCACCCGGCTGCCCTGGCTCACGGCTACCCAGAACTTCAACGACTCCGGTCCGAGCCGGTGCGGGAAATACAAGTCCGCGTACCACACGGGCAATTTCACCGAGCGCCAGCTCGACGTGCTCTACAACCACCTCACGACGAGGTACGACAACGAGGACGCGCTGGTCCAGGTCGACTCCTACGGCGGCCGGATCAACGACGTCGACCCGTTCGCCACCGCCGTGCCCCAGCGCTCGTCCGTGGTGAAACTCCAGTACCAGGCGTACTGGACCTGGGGGAAGGACGCCAACCGCGACGGGGTCTTCGACTATCAGGACGCCTTGGCCGACCCCTCTATCGCCGCGCCGCACCTGAGGTGGATCCGCGACTTCTACCAGGAGATGTACGTGGAGACCGGTGGTGTGCCGGTGATGCCCACCCCGGAGGTGTCCGGGGTCACCAACACCGACGGCTGCTACATCAACTACCCCGACGTCGACCTCAACGACCCCGAGTTCAACGACCCCAGCAAAGGCCAGCCCTGGTACCTCCTGTACTACGGGGCCAACTACGAGCGGCTGCAGCGGGCCAAGGCGTACTGGGATCCGCGGAACGTCTTCCGGCACGAGCAGTCGGTTCGGCTCCCGGAGGCTCACCTACCTCACCGGCTGGGGGATGGCCCTGGCCGCTGATCTGCTGCGCGAAACAGAGCGTTGCCACTGAAGATCGATGCCCCATAGGTTCGTGTCAACGAAGTTGGACCGGCTGGGTTCGCGCGTCAGGGGCGGCAGGGTGACTGAGACTGATCTGGAGCTGAGCGACGGCTGTAGGCTGCACATCTACGACACTGGTGGGGATGGCTCCGATGACCGGCTCGTAGTCTTCTGGCACCACGGCACGCCGAACATCGGCGCACCCCCTGAGCCTCTCTTCCCGGCCGCCGCCGATCTAGGGATCCGCTGGGTGTCGTACGACCGGCCCGGTTATGGCGGGTCGACGCTGCGTCCGGGCCGGGACGTGGCGTCGGTGGCCACCGACGTCGCCCGCATCGCCGATGCGCTGGGCATCGACCGGTTCGCGGTCATGGGGCATTCCGGCGGTGGTCCGCACGCCTTGGCTTGCGGCGCCCTGCTGCCGGAGCGTGTCCTCGCCGTGGTGAGCGTGGCGGGACTTGCTCCCTTCGGCGCCGAAGGGCTCGACTGGTTCGCGGACATGACCAAGTCCGGCGCCGCAGCTCTGAGGGCCGCGGCTGACGGGCGTGCGGCGAAGGAGAAGTACGAGGCGAGCGCCGAGTACGACCCGGACATGTTCACCCCGGCCGACCATGCTGCGCTCTCCGGCGCATGGTCCTGGTTCGGCAGCGTCGTCGGTCCGGCCGTGGAGGCCGGCCCAGGCGGGCTGATCGACGACGATCTGGCGTACGTCGCTCCGTGGGGCTTCGATCCCGCGCAGGTCAGCGCGCCGGTCCTCTTCCTGCACGGTGACCAGGACCGGATCGTGCCCAGCACGCACAGCCAGTGGCTCGCGAACCGTTGCCCCGCGGCAGAGCTGCGGCTGAGCCCCGGCGACGGGCACATCTCCGTTCTCAATGCCGGCGCTGCTGCCCTGGACTGGCTCGCGCACCATTCGGGCCGCTGATCCTGTCAACGTCACCCGAGGTGGCTACACCCCCGGCGTCGTCGCCCCCACCGACGCCTTCGGCCTCGACGCGGGTCGTGATACGTTCTGCGTCGTCAAGTGCTGCTGTGAACAGAGGAGGTGAGACCGATCAACGCTGTGACAGGTCGGGGCTCCCTCCCTTGCGCGGGTTAGGGAGTGCCCGCAGAAGGCATCCCGAAAGGCTTGAAACGCACGTGCGCTTCACCTCCCAGACGTCGTCCGACGGCGTCACCGAACAGCTCTTCACCCTCCCCTTCACCTTTGGTGAGATCCCCGGCGTGCTGTGGACGCCGGACGGCGTCGCCGGTACCCGCCCGCTGATCCTGATGGGACACGGCGGCGGTCAGCACAAGCAGGCCCCCGGCATCGTGGAGCGTGCCCGCCGCTTCGTGGCCGAGTGCGGTTTCGCGGTGGCGGCCGTCGACGCGCCCGCCCATGGCGGTCGGCCGCGAACCGAGGAACACACCCGTCTCATCGGTGAGTTGCGGAACCGCATGCAGACCGGCGGGGACGTGGCTCCGGTGCTCGCCGAAGTCCACGCCCTCATCGCCGGCCAGAGCGTCCCGGAATGGCGGGCGGTCCTGGACGCGCTCCAGGAACTCGACCAAGTCGGCGCGGGCCCGGTGGGCTACTGGGGGCTCTCGCTGGGCTGCGGACTCGGCGTTCCGTTCGTCGCCGCCGAGCCCCGCGTCCGCGCGGCGGTGCTGGGCCTGAACGGGGCGGAGACCTCGGTCGAGGCCGCCGCGCGGATCACTGTCCCGGTGGAGTTCCTGGTGCAGTGGGACGACGAGAAGGTGCCGAGGACGGCAGCCCTGGCGCACTTCGACGTCCTGGGCTCGACCGAGAAGACCCTGCACGCCAATCCCGGCAACCACGGCGAGGTCCCGGCGTTCGAACTCGACAGCTCGCTACGGTTCTTCACCCGGCACCTGAGCTGAGCCGCCTCGTCGTCAGCTGATACACCTGCCGTCCGCGACGCGCTGATCGGGTTTCGCGCCCGACCAGCGCGGTCAGCGCAGCGGCCATGACCAAGCCACCGGCACGCATGCGCCGCAAACAGCCACGGCAGGATCAAATTCCCTTTCGGCGCCAGGCAGGAGAGGACGCGTGTGTCACTCGCTCTGGAAGATCGGTTGGCGATCACCGAACTGGTCTCGCTGCACGGTCACTTCGTTGACGACGGAAGCCTCGACCGGTTGGAGGAGCTGTTCACCTCCGATGTCGTCTACGACCTCACCGACTTCGGTCAAGAGCCACTGGTCGGTGTGGCTGCCATCCGAGATGCCGCATTGGCATTGGGAGCCGCCAACCCGGTCGCGCATCACGTCACCAATGTCGTCGTCACGGCGTTGGCAGACGGCCAGGTGCAGGTCCGGTCCAAGGGCCTGGGAATCAGGGCGGACGGCTCCTGCGGTTCCGTTTCCTACGACGACACCGCCGTGCGCACCGCTGACGGGTGGCGGATCAGCCATCGCAAGGTGACGCTACGCCGTACTCCCCTGAGCGGCGTGACGAAGTCCGGCTGAGCGGACCGTCGTTCAGAATCGTGGCATGGACGTCACCAGGCTGTTGGAAGCAGCTTCCCTGCTGGTCCCGGAAGAGGTCGCAACCGAGAACGACATCACGGTGAAGGACGTCTGGGAGTACCTCGCTCACGACGAGTGGGAAGTGGCTCTTGGGCTACTGGAGGAACTCGGTGACGTCCACCCGCTTCCGCTCGGCTTCTGGCAGGACCTCGCCACCGCCGCCGAGCAGTTGCGGCTGGAGAGGAGTGCGGCCTGGTGCCACTGGCGCTGCTACGAAACCCGACACGGCATCATCCGAGCCGACCTCACCCTCACACCTGCCGATGTGGCCCGCCGACAGAGTCCCTTGCCAGGAGCCGGCGTCCTTCGACCGATGTGGAACCTCGGGAACCGCACCCCGACAGGTGACCCCGAGTTCAAGATCGCAAGCATTTGGGTGGAGTTCGCCTCCTTCATGGAGCCGGGCGGGCGAGCCACGGTGCGCCTCGCCCCGCTCGACCCGCCGAAGTGGCAGCACCTGCAGCCCGGTCACGTGATCACCATGCACGAGGACAGAACCGTTGCCGGAACGGCGGTCGTCCTGGACGTTCGGCGCCCGTCACCGGCGGGCGGACGATGATGGGCTCCGGCGCAGTGGCCGGGTGACGGCGTGGCGTCGGTGATGGAATGATGATCGACGACATAAGGCGACTGCGGTCCGAGGAAGCCGGTGTGAATCCGGCGCGGTCCCGCCACTGTGACCGGAGAGCAACGACCCGGGAGCCAGAAGACTCACGCGGTCGCCTCCTCAAGGAACACCGGGGCGGATCTCCCCGGGAGGGGAGTGGCGCGGCGTGCCCAAGAAGCCGAAGGAAAAGGCATCAGGCCGGGCTGTGAAGGGGAGCGATTCGGCGCCGTGCCGGGTCGTCGTGTGCCGGGACTGCTGCTGCGGCAGTCCCAAGGTGACAGGGGTCGATCACGCGGCGCAGACCGCGCGTCTGCGGGCGGCGGTGCCGACGCGCATCTCCGACTGCCTCGACGTGTGCGATCAGGCCAACGTCATCGTCGTACAGCCGTCCGCCGCGGCTCGGGCCGCCGGTGCGCGGCCGGTCTGGCTGGGGCTCGTCAACGATGCGGACGCGACCGAGGACATCGTCACCTGGGTGCGTGCCGGCGGACCGGGCGTGGCTCCCCAGCCGGACATCCTTGATCTGTATGCCTTCAAGCCCCCGCGGCGCCGCGCGAAATCCTGACGTCGGCGCGCGGCGTTGCCCTGACGAGCGTCACGGCGGGCACCATGCCTGCCGACCGCTCGAAGGGCCACGCCCAGACCTGACTACGCGAGTTGGCCCGGGTCGTCCAGCATTCTCGCCACGGCTGCGCGAGCATGACGGGCCGGGGCCGGGTCGCCACTGATGCCGGCCGTCACGATCGCTCCCTCGGCGAGGAGGGCGACGGGTTCGGCCACCGGCACCCCGGCGGCACGGACCCATAGCGCGATCTGGTCGTGGAACGCCTGCTTGTGCGACCGGACTTCGGCGAGCACCGCCTCGGAGGACGAGCCGAGTTCGCCGTAGGCGTTGATCCAGGCGCAGCCGCGGAAGCCGGGCTGGGCGAACCACTCCCCAAGCCAGTCGAAGATCGCCAGGACGCGCTCGCGAGGATCCGGGACCTGTTCCACGTGGGCGGCCAGGTCTCCCCGCCATCGTTGGTCGCGGCGTTTGAGCATCGCCACGACGAGCTCCTCCTTCGCCGCGAAGAGGCGGTAGATCCGCTTCAGCGGCAAGCCGGAGGCTGCGCGGACCTCGTCCATGCCGACGGCCTGGATGCCTCGCTCGTAGAAGAGCCCCTCCGCCGCGTCCAGCAGTGCCGCACGGTCCAGGCGGTTCTGTTCCTCGGTGACCGGGGCTGGCATGCGGGGCTCCTTGACGTAGAGAACGATCGTTCCCTACTTTAGTCATCCACCGATCGAGAACGCGCGTTCTCAATGTGAGGAGATTGCAGTGCCGGAAGACCGCCCGCCCTATCCGCCCTTCACCCGGGAGACCGCCCTGCAGAAGGTCCAGGCCGCCGAGGACGCCTGGAACACCCGCGATCCCCAGCGCTTGGCACTGGCCTACACGCCGGATTCGATGTGGCGGAACCGGGACACGTTCGTCAGGGGCCGCGAGGAGATCGTCGCCTTCCTGACGCGGAAGTGGGAACGCGAACTGGACTACGCGCTGCGCAAAAGCCTCTGGGCGTTCGACGGGAACCGGATCGCCGTCCGATTCCAGTACGAGTGGCACGACGCCGCAGGCCAGTGGTGGCGCAGTTACGGCAACGAACTGTGGGAGTTCGACGAGCGCGGCCTCATGCGACGCCGCGAGGCCAGTATCAACGACGTCGCCATCAGCGAAGCCGACAGGCGTATCCACGGTCCGCGGCCCGTGGACGACTACGGGATCGACATCCCCCTCCAGTAGCGCCCGCCCGCTTACCTCTCAGGTCATCGACCCCGGTGCGTCCGCCTGACAGGATGATCGGCGTACGGAGTCGAACCGAACCGGAAGGATGTCATGCCCGCCTACGCCATAGCCCATCTGCAGGACGCCACCCCGCACCCGGAGATCGCCGAGTACATCGAGCGCATCCCGGGCACCTTCGAGCCTTACGGCGGCCGTTTCCTGGTGCACGCCATGCCGCACGAGGAGAAGGAGGGCAGCTGGCCCGGACATGTCGTGGTCATCGGCTTCCCCGGGATGGACGAGGCCCGGGCCTGGTGGGACTCGCCCGCGTACCAGGAGATCGCACCGCTGCGCTCGAAGCACATCGAGGGCGACATCATCCTGGTCCCGGGCGTCCCCGAGGACTACGACCCCGCCGCTACCGCACAGGCGATGCGCGAGGCCATGTCCGCTCAGTAGCGTCAGAGCTTCGTACCGAAGTCCTGCGTCCACCACGGGCCGCCCGTGCCCTTGTGGACGCCCACGCCTAGGTTCTTGAACCCACAGTTGAGGATGTTGGCGCGGTGGCCGGGGCTGTTCATCCAGGAGTCCATCACGGACTGCGCGGTCTGCTGGCCCCGGGCGATGTTCTCCCCGTACGTGGACCAGCGGTAGCCCGCGGCGGTGATGCGCTGCCCCGGGTCGGCGCCGTCGGGGTTGGTGTGGTCGAAGAAGTTGCGCGCGGCCATGTCGTCGGAGTGGGCCTGTGCCGCCTTCTCCAACTGCGGGTTCTCCGTGACAGGGTCGCAGCCTGCCGCCGCCCGCTCCTTGTTCACCAGCGCGACCACCTGCGTCACGGTGCTCGAAGAGGCTGGTGGTACCTGCGGGGCAGTGGGTGCGGTCCGAGTGGGCCGGGCGGTCTGCGCGGGAGCGGATGCGCTCTTTTTGGCGGGGGGCGGAGTCTTCTTGGCGACCGGCGCCTTTTTCGTTGCCGACGCGGTCGGCGTGGGAGACGGCTTCCCGGGCGGCGCAGAGGTCTCGACCTCACGAGGGGCGGACAGGTCCGCAACGGGATCGCCGGGGGTCTGTGCGGTGGTCGCGCCGCCGGTCCCCGTCCCGGAGCCGGTCCCGAAGTACCAGAGGCCGCCGCCCGCTACACAGGCCGCGATCACGGCGCCGCCGACGGCCCGGCGTCGTATTCGCCGACGTCGGCGTGCCTCGCCGCGGGAGCCCGCCCGGCCGCGGGCCGCCCGGTGCCCGGTCGCCGGGCCGGTACCGGCGTGCCCCGCAGACGTACCACCTGCGTCTATCGAGCCTGCCGTCGCTGCGTGTGCCGAGCCCGCCATCGCCATACTGCCCGAGGTGGGAACCCACTTGGCAAGCAGCGCGGCCGACACCGGGACCAGCGCCAGGCCGGCCAGGAGTCCCTCCGCGGGCATCAGCCCGCTCCACAGGCCCGAGCAGCGTATGCAGCCGCGGGCGTGCCGGGCTATTCGCTTGCGCCAGAGTGCCGAGGGCCGGCCGTCCCAGGTAGCCAGTACGCCTCGGAGTTCCTCGCATGGCGGCTGTGTGTCGAGCGCCCGCACCACCACGCGGGCCGCCTCCAGTTGCGCCTTCATCCGCTGCACCCGCACCGCGGCGTGCTGCGGCGACAGCTCCAGGGCCGCCGCGACCTCGTCGCGGGTCAGCTCACCGGCGCACTCCAGCCACCACAGCGACAGCAGTCCTCGATCGTCCGGGTCCAGCCAGCGAGTTGCGCGCGCGGTCTCCTGGCGCTGGCCGGACAGTTGCAGCCGCACCATCGTCAGGTCCACGAAGTCCGCACCCGGGTCCGCGACATCCCCGGCTTCCTCCATGGCGTCCGGTGCGGACTGCCGGGACTGCCAGTGCGCACGGACCTGGTTCATCGCGATCGCCACGAGCCAGGAGCGGAAGCGCTCGGGCGTACGCA
The DNA here is from genome assembly GCF_053592475.1 of Streptomyces sp. NPDC002671. NCBI lineage: Bacteria > Bacillati > Actinomycetota > Actinomycetes > Kitasatosporales > Streptomycetaceae > Streptomyces > Streptomyces sp. NPDC002671. The sequence goes on along the minus strand of NZ_JBSFVU010000018.1, from coordinate 202,238 downwards.
GATCGCCGAGCGCGTCCAGGGCGCGGAGCATCGTGTCCTGCACCACGTCGTCGACATCGACCGAGCCGTTCAGAGCACGGCCCACGATGTTGTAAACAAGCGGAAGGTATGCGCTGACCAAGGCGTCCTGGGCCGCCAAGTCACCTGCTCGGGCAGCGGTCACCAGCGCTGCCGACTCCACCGTGTGCTCTGTACTCATCAAAAGCTTCCCTGTCCTCGAAGCCGGACGGCGCTGCCCGACACATGGGAGACCGCCCGGCGAGCCACCGATAACACTTTTTCGGAGACTCGTTCGAGGAGAGGTTCGTCGCACCGGCCGACGATCGCAATCGACCGGATCACACTGGCGCGGCGGAGGCCCGGAAGAATGGGCTGGAGGACGGGACGGCGTCCCGGGCACGCCCGGGACGCCTGGGAGTTGCCACCCGTACGGTGGGTACCGTCATGAGCTACGGCGACGGCGTGCGACCAGCATGGTGCCGGCGCCCGCTGCGATCAGAGCAGCCGCAATACCACCCATGATCAGCTGCTTCTTGCCGTTGTCACCGGTGTTCGCGAGGCGCGCGTGTTCGTGCTCCTGCTGCCCGTGGTCCCCGTGCTCCTGCCCGTGGTCCCCGTGCTCCTCCCCGTGGTCCCTGTGCTCCTGCCCGTGGTCCCCGTGGTCCTCCCCGTGGTCCCCGTGGTGCTCGTGCTCCGGCTCCTCGTGGTGCGGGTGGTGCGGCTTCGGCGGCCTCGGCGGGTAGGGGGGATAGGCGGTCTTGGTCGGGTGCGGCCCCCCGTACGGGGTGTGGTCCCGGGCGTGCGCGGAGCCCGCGTTCACCAGCGGGGCGGTGACCAGCAGTGCAGCCACGGCGGCTGAGGCCAGAACAGATGGCCGTCTCGGCGATGTCGTCATTCTCTCCACTTTCCTCGAACTGATCAAAGCTTGGCGGCAAAGTCAGTACTAATAACTGGATAGTGGAACAAACGGGAAATGTGCTGCCTATCTGATGTTGTGGCGCTCATAAGCCACCGGATGGTGTAGCACGCGGGTGCCGGGCCGCACGTTCAGGACCGCACGGCGGTCCCGAGGCGGTCCAGGTACCAGGCGTAGGTGTCCGGCTGGCCGCGGACCAGTCGGATACGGCCGGACGTTCGCGTAGGTCCAGCTCTGCCGAGCCGCCCGGCCGGAGCGTGGACTCCGGTGACGCAGACATAGGACCGTTCACCGGTTCTGATCGTCCACACGCGGATGCGGGGCGGTCAGCATGTGACCGACCGGCCGTCGAGCTGTGCCTTCACCTGGTCGTACACCCACCGGTAGGTCACCTCCAGCCCCTGCACGAGCGGGGTCTCGGGGGTCCAGCCGAGTTCCTTGCGGATCCGGGTGTTGTCACTGTTGCGCCCGCGTACCCCGAGCGGGCCGGGGATGTGGCGGTGGCGCAGCCGGACGCCCGCGATCTGCTCGACGAGCGCGTACAGCTGGTTGACGGAGACCAGTTGGTCCGAGCCGATGTTGAGCGGGTCGATGTGCTTGCTGCGGGTCAGGCGCAGGGTGCCCTCGACGCAGTCGCCGATGTAGGTGAAGCTCCGGGTCTGCTCGCCGTCGCCCCAGATCTCGACATCGTCGGCGCCGGTGAGCACGGCGAGGGCGACCTTCCGGCAGGCCGCGGCGGGCGCCCTTTCTCGGCCGCCCGTCCAAGTGCCGTGCGGGCCATAGACGTTGTGATAGCGCGCGACGCGTGTGGCCAGCCCGTAGTCCTCGCGGAAATGGCGCGTCATGCGCTCGCTGAACAGCCTCTCCCAGCCGAAACCGTCCTCGGGCATGGCGGGGTAGGCGTCCTCCTCGCGCAAGGGGAGTAGGTCGGCGTCGGTCTGCTTGTCGGCGGCGTACACGCAGGCGGACGACGCGTAGAAGTAGCGGCCGACGCCGGCGTCCCTGGCGGCGAGCAGCATGTGCGCGCTGGAGAGGACGGAGAGCGTGCAGGCGGCCTTGTTGTTCTCGATGAAGCCCATACCGCCCGTGTCGGCGGCGAGATGGTAGACCTCGTCGGCCCCGCCCACCAGGACATCGGCGCAGGTGTCACGCAGGGACACGTCGGCGACCACGTTCTGCGCGTCGTCGTGCACCTGGTACCACGAGTGCAGCGGCTTGCGGTCGACGGCCCGCACGCGGCGGCCCTCGGCGAGCAGGGCCCGAGTCAGATGCCCGCCGATGAACCCTCCGCCTCCGGTCACCACAGCATCGATGGAACCCACAACCCACTCCTCACCACTCGCATACTCAGGGCAGGAGATACGGTTACGCACTAGGTATCCTTTATCACCGCATTTAGGAATGACTCTCTGATAAGCCCACCCTCCTGGCGGAGCGGCGCGGAGGCCAGGGGAGTAGCCCGATCGGCTGTGACCGGTTGCGGCAGCCGCCTTTCCGGGATAGCGGTGTGCGACGACCGCAGCCACGCCGCCGGTTCCGGGTAGCCGCCCGGTGCCGCATGCAGCGGCAGCTCAGCCGAGGTCGTAGTCGAACCAGATGCGGTGTGTGCCATCGGCGTCGACGGCCATCCCGCCGGTGCCGGTGATGCCGGCCAGCTCGCCGATGCCGCTGGAGGGCACGATGGTGAAGAACTCCGCGGTGCGGTCGCTGCCGGACGTGGTCGCCGAGTGTACGAAGTTGAAGGCACCGTCCCTGCCGTTGAGGGAGCCTTCGAACGACTCCATGGCCACGTACGTGCCGACGCCGGTGTTCTGGTCGAACGCGGCGGTGAAGAGCGTCGCCGAGCGTCCCGCGACCTCTCCGTCGTAGTGCTTCTCCATGGTTGCGACGCCTACCGGAAGCCCGGTGGAGATGGCTGGTTCGGGCTTCAGCTCGGTCGGGACGAAGGCTTTGGCGGTGAAGGTTCCATCAGCTCTCATGCGCCGACAGTACCGGTGGGGTCTGACAACCGCGGCCGGCAGCCGGGACGTCCTGCCCCACCGCGCACGCGACGGGGCCGGAACGGACGATCTTCATCAGTCTTCTAGTAGGGCTCCGTTAGGTTGCTCTGGCTCTTGGGTTTGGGCTGGTGGTGGATGTTCTGGGCAGGGGGCGGTGGCAGGTGGTGCAGGTGCCGGTCCAGCAGTTCAGCAGGTCCTGGATGGTGTCGAGGATCTGGTAGAGGGTGAGTCCGCTGTATCGGCTTTTGGGGCCAGGCGCTGTTCGGTGAGGAACGCGTGGGCGGCGGTGACCAGGGTGACGTGGTGATGCCAGCCGTTCCAGGAGCGGCCCTCGAAGTGGTCAAGGCCGAGGCCGTGCTTGAGTTCACGGTAGTCGTGCTCGATCCGCCAGCGGATCTTGGCCAGGCGGACCAGTTCGGCCAGCGGGGTGTCGTCGGGCAGGTTGGACAGCCAGTAGTCGGTGGGTGCTTCGGCTCCGGCGGGCCATTCGACCAGCAGCGTCACCTCGGGCAGGACACCGTCCCAGCGGCCGTTCTGCGCGGTGGCGGCGGCTTGGGCCAGACGGCGGGCCCTGACCCCGGCCGGGCGTACCTTCAGCGCCAGGAACTGCGAGCGCATCGGTCCACGGGAGCCTTCCCGCCAGGTCACCTCGGTGAAGACCTGCCGCCCCTGGCCGGCCGCCAGCGCGGCCACCGAGGACGGCTTGTCCCGGTAGCGGGGCTGCGGCTTGCGGCCGTTGCCCGACCACGGCGGCGTGACCGGCTCGGCGTCCTGCGGGTGGACGGTCACATCCGCACGGACCGCCACGACATAGCCGATGCCCCGGCCCTCCAGGCCGTCACGGAAGTCGGCGTTCTGGCCGTAACCGGCATCGGCCACCAGCACCGGCGGCCCCATTCCCCACCCAGCCAGCTCATCGATGCTGTCCAACGCCAGGCGCCACTTCTCCCGGTGCCCGACCTCCTGCGGAATCCCGGTCTTCTGCCGCCGTCCCGGATCGTCCGCCCACTCCTGGGGCACGAACAACCGCCACTGCAGCGGACAGGAGGCAGTGTCGGAGACCGCGTGCACGCTCACCGCGACCTGGCAGTTGGCCCGCTTGCCCAGCGCCCCGCAGTACTGGCGCGCGACCGCCACCGACATCTTCCCGTCCTTGGGGAACGACACATCATCGACCGCCCAGGCATCCGGACCGATCAGCGGCACCATCCGCTCCGCAATCCGCCGCCGCACCGGCACCGGATCCCAGGTCGACTGATTCACGAACTGCTGCAGATTCTGCTCGTTGCCATCCGGCAGCCGCTCCGCCATCGGCTGGATCGACTTACGCCGCCCGTCCAGCATCAGCCCCCGCAGATAGCAGTCACCCTTCGCCCGCTGATCCTTGCGCGGCACCGACGCGAACACATCAGCCACGAATAACGCCAACTTCACCCGAGCCCGGTCCACTTCATGTGCATCCACAACCCCCAACATGCCCACAAACAGGACCTACACACACCTAACGGAGCCCTACTAGTTGGTGACGCCGAACCAGTACGACTCGGCGCCGTTCCCGTTGACATACCGCACGTTGTAACCGTTCGAGGAACCAGAGCAGTTGCCGGTCGGGTAGGTGGTGATGTGCACCTCGCCCCGCCACCACCAGTTGCTGTCGAGGCTGTCCCAGCCGGGAGTGGCCACGCAGTGGCCGGCCGGATGGCCGTCCTGGTTGGTGCCGTCGACGTACATGGAGTAGGCGACGCCCTGGTTGTCGAAGAACTCGATCTGCTGGCTGTGTTGGGCCGAGTTGTCATAGGTGACGATGGCCCACCAGTCACCGCCGGCCCGGTAGCGGGGCACGTCCGTGGAGCCGGACCAGTTGTCGCCGCCGGTGCAGTTCTGGCCGTTGTAGGCGACGACGGTGACGTTGCCCTGCCACCACCAGCCGCTGATGGCGTTCTTGAAGTCGGGTGTGTTAAAGCAACCCTGGGCGGGATTGCCGTTCTGGTCGAGGCCGATGACCTTGACCGAGGTCGCCGTGTTCTTGTTGTCGACGATCATCAGCTGCTGGCCGGACGAACCGGCGTGGGCAGTACCGCCGAGGGTGATGACCCCCGTCACCGCAAGCGCCAGGGAGGCCACCGCATGGGCCGCCCGCTTGAGGAACTTCATTTCCCCTCCTGCTGTCGAACGCGTGTGCGCGCGAAGCGCATTATGCAGGAGCTTGATCACGTGGAAAAGATCTTCAGCTCAGGCTGTACCCGGTGAGCGGTTCACCCGTAAGACGCTGCCGGCGTGCGCCGACGGGCAGTCGCCGATCACACTGACGGAAAACGGGCCCCCGACCGCGCGAACGGAGCTGGAGTACCGCGATGACCCAGCCGATTCCCGTGACCGAGGCCGACCGTCCGGCCGTGACGGGCAAAGTCCCCGACGACCTGCTGCGGGTGAGCGACCTCGACCCGCAGACCCTGGAGGGGCTACTGGATCTGGCCGAGGGCATGAAGCAGGAGCCGTTCGGGTGGGAGCGCGATCTGCGGGGCGGCGCCGTCGGATGCGTCTTCGAGAAGCCGTCCACGCGGACCCGCGCTTCCCTGGCCGTGGCCGCCCACCGGCTCGGCATGGCGGCCATCGTGCTGAACCGCGAGGACCTGCAGTTCGGCCACGGCGAGACCGCTGTTGACACCGCCCGCGTCCTGTCGTCCTATCTCGACGCGATCTCGGTGCGCACCTTCGACCACACGACGGTGGAGCAGATGGCCGACGCCTCGACGGTGCCGGTCATCAACGCCCTGTCCAACACCCACCACCCCTGCCAGTCCCTCGCCGACCTGCTCGCGCTGCGCGAGCACTTCGGCATCCTGGAGGGCATGACCGCGGCCTTCATCGGGGACGGCACGAGCAATACGTGCAACTCGTTCCTCGCGGCGTGCGCGGCCTCCGGCATGCACCTCGCGATCGCCACCCCGCCCGGCTACGAGACGGACGAGGACATCCTCGGCGAGGCGCGTGAACTGATGGCGCAGACCGGCGGTTCCGTGTCGCTCGCCACCGAGCCGAACGACGCCGTCCGCGCCGCGCAGGCCGTCTACGCCGAGGTGTGGGTGCCCATGGACAGACAGCACGAATGTGCCGAGCGGATGGAACGCCTGGCCGCATACCGGGTTGACGACGCCCTGCTCGCCCATGCGCCACGCGAGGCGGTGGCCATGCACTGCCTGCCCGCCGTCCGCGGGCAGGAGATCACCTCGGAGGTGCTCGACGGCCCCCGGTCCCTGGTCTGGCGCCAGGCCGCGAACCGGCTTCCCACTGCCCAGGCGGTGCTGCACACCCTCATCGTCACAGCCCGCCGACGCACCACCTGACCGGTCAGCCGATGAGTGAGCGGAACTGTTCGATCGTACGGCGTCGCATGGTGAGGAAGGCGAGCCAGGAGCCGTCGGCGTAGTGCAGTCGGAAGCGGGCCATCAGCTGCGTGCGGGGCCGGCGTTCGACCCGGGTCACCCAGGCCCGCGGCACCTCCCACACGGGGGTGCCGTCCAGGGGACGGACGAGTCCGACCCGCTGGTCGGTCACGCGCAGCAGCAGCGCGCCCGAGGTGCGTGGCATCTGTGCGGCGATGCTGCCGGCTCCGCCGGACTGCGCGCCGACGGAGCCCATCAGCTGGTTCGCGAGGGACCCGCCGATGTTCACGCTGACGCCTTTGGCGCTCTTGGCGGGGACGACGGATCCGTACCCCAACAGCTGCTCATAGGGGGCCAGTTGGCTGAGGGCGGATCGCTCTTGAAGGGCGGACATGCCCATGATCATAGGCGGCGGGGCTACGGCAGACCGACCAGGCCCCAGCCTCGGCGGGCCGTCTCCCTCGTCACCTGGGCCCATTCGCGCAGGAGTGCGGTGAACTCTTCGAAGGAGTCCGGGCGGCCCGCCTCCGGCGGGCAGACGAGAAGGATGTGTGGGCGCCGGCGGTCGGCGGCGGGCGGGAAGATCCCCGCGCCGCCGGTCGGTGCAGGGTCAGCGGTCGGATCCTTGTCCCAGATCAGGCCGTTCAGATATCCGTCCGTCGCCTCGCACACGGCTGCGTCGACGACCGCCCGCATGTCGTCCCAGGCGGCGCACGCGCGGGCATGCGGTCTGTAGGAACCGCTGGTGCTGAGGAAGTGGTACTCGGCGCACCATGCCGACTCCTGATCCGGCTGATCCGGCGGCCGGATCGCGTCGTCCAGTGCCTGGATCCGGTCCTCGACGGGGACGGCACGCAGCCGTTCCCAGTCCACCATGCACAGGTTCGGATCCAGACCCATTGCGGCAGCATAGACGGGTCAACTACGGCGCTCACGTGGCCCATTGAAGAGCTCAGGCCCCGGGACTGGTGGACTAGTGTCCTGGTCCCCGCGCGAGTCCTTCGAAGGAGAGCCATGTCCTTTCCCGAACTTCCCCAGCCTGCGCCTGGTGAAGTGCTGTTGCTCTGTACGTGCTACGAGGAGGGCAAGGCCCTGTGGGGCGGGCTGCTCCATGAGATCGGGGGCCGCCGGGAGCGCGACGTGCTCGTCCTCGGGGACGGCGGGGTGCGGCTCCGCCTGGTCGAGGGCAGCGGATGGAACTTCCTGCACGGCGGGAACGTACCGGCGCTCGTCCCGGGCGGCGGCCTCGTACCGCCGGTCGCCGTCCTGGCGGACATCCCCGTCGTGTACGGCGGGGCCGGGCCGCTGCTGGTGGACCTGGCGGCGATACCCGGGCGCGGCGTCCGGGTCCCGTCGGCCCGGCTCGGCGAGATCCTCGCCGCTCTGCTGGGCGGCGCCCTCGCGTTCGACGACCTGGTGCGCGGCATGGACAGGTTCGGCATGTACCAGGGGGACGGTGGCCGGCCTGCCTTCCGCGCGCCGACGACGCAGCCGCGCCGGTCCTTCCCGGCGCTGCCCTCCACCGCCGTGGCCCTGCTGGTCCGAACCTCCTTCAATGACGAGGAAGGGTGGCGCGCCCTGCTCGACGAACTGGGCGGGGCCGACGAGGAGGGCTGGATCGGCGCGGAACTGGACCCGGACGAGATCGACGAGGACCACTACCCGCTGACGGCGCTGGTCGTCGACGACCGGGCCTTCGACGGCCTCCCGCCGGGCCAGGTCCCTGCGCTGGTCCCGCCCGAGGAACACACCACGATGGTCGCGCTCGCCGACGTCAGAACTTTCGCCGAGTCCGGCCGGCCGCTGACCGTCGTCGACCTGTACGACACCCCGGGGCACTGCGCCGTCCTCCCGTGCCGAGAGGTCGGATCGATGGCGTGCAACCTCGAGATCAGCAACATGGACTTCCATGACTTCATCGCTGTGGAGGCAGCGAAGTCCTCCCGCACCGCTCCGATAACATGATCGGTCTCACGACGAGCGCCCCATCGCCCGTACCTCACCGGTAAGCCGTGCTATCCGGTATGAAAAGTGATCTATTCGACCAATATCTAACAAATCGGCCAAATAATTGATATCCAGAATTGATTTCGCCGCGTGGCGCCAACCACGGACGATGCTGTGGTGCGCGGCAGGTGTGGTGGCCCTCGGATTTCTCGTCGCGCTGGAGATCGCGTCGCGTCACTACGGCCTGCCGGGGCCGATCACCAATCAGGTGCGAGAGGTGATATTTCCGCCTAAATCGGGTTTCCTCCTGTACGCCAGTATGGCGTTGATGATGGTGGTACTCACCTGGCGGCAACGGTTCATTGCAGCCGGTGTCGCGATCGGCATCGACGTCGCCTTCGTGTTGGTGCGGTGGGCGCTCGGCGTCGAGGTGACCGACGGCCACCCCTTCGGCAACGGCGCGTTGTGGGTGATGTTGGGCTGTGCGGTCATCGCGGTCACGCGCCGCACGGGCCACGAACGTGCCCTGCTGTTGAAGGGCGTCGGGCTGGGCCTGTTGCTGGTGGCCGGCCGCAAGACCGGCGACACCTGGCTACTCATCACGTCGAAGACCCGCCCGGCGGTGCTCGACCAGTACGTGGCGACCGCCGATCATGCGCTGGGCAACCCGTCGTGGCTGGCAGGAAGGATCGTCAGGGCCACCGGTCCGATCGGCCCCCATGTTCTCGACTTCGTCTACGTTCAGCTCGCGGTGGCCGCGGTCGTCGTCGCGCTGTACCAGCTGCGCAACGTGGCGGTCGAGCGCCGCTTCCCGAGCCACCATCTGGTGCGCACCTTTCTGGCGATCGGCCTCGTGGGGCCGGCCATCTACATGATCTTCCCGGTGGTCGGACCGGTCTTCGCCTACGGCCCCGGAGCCTTCGGCACCGGCGGCGGGCACTGGGCGTTGGCCAACCTGTGGCCGGACACGCCGCCGCCGATCAATGCCCCGCACCAGATGCTGTTCGACGAGGTCACCCCACGCAACTGCATGCCCAGCCTGCACACGGCGTGGGCCACCACGATCTTCATTCATTCCCGCAAGGGCCCACGGATTCTGCGATTCGCAGGCGTGTTCTGGCTGATATCCACGCTCGGTGCAACGCTGGGATTCGGCTATCACTACGGCGCGGATCTCATTGCCGGCGTGGTGTTCGCGCTCACGATCGAGGCAGCCCTGCGCTCGGCCGAACGCGGCTGGGATCGGTCACGAATCCAGCTGGTCGCCCATGGCGCAACGGTCTTCGCCGCGCTCCTGGTGTCGTATCGCTATCTGCCGATGCAGATGGCCGAACATCCGTGGGTGTTCGGGCCACTTCTCATTCTGGCGATGACCTCAGTGGTCTATGGCTACGTGCAGACCACCAAACTGTGGGAACCGAAGGCCGCACCGGTGCGGCAATTGGAACCGCAACCCGAACCGGCTTGAGTCACATCGTGAAGTGGTGCAGCGGAACCTGCACGACGGCAAGGGACGCTGCCGCGGCCGCAAAGCCGAGGACCGCGCCGGCCGCGACGTCGCCGGGGTAATGCACGCCCGTGTGGACCCGGGAGTAGCCGACGGCGACCGCCAGCGCCCCGAGCGGCACCGCGGCCGGGGGCAGCACGACGCCGACGGCGGTGGCGAACGCGGTCGCCGATGCCGTGTGGCCGGACGGGAAGGACGCCGACTTCGGCATCGGCACGTGCCGGTCCACGACCACCCGGGCCCGTTCCCGGTCGGGCCGCCGCCGGCGGACCAGCCGCTTGCCGAACAGGTTCGCCGCAGCCGAGGCCAGCGCGACCGCGCCGACCCCGGCCACCGCCGCGCGACGGGGACGGCCGGGCCTGAGGGCGAGGCCCGCCGCGACGGTCAGCGACAACTTCGAGTGGTCGGCCGCGTGCGACAGCCGCCGCAGTGCGCGGTCCAGCGTCGGCGTGGGGGTGGCGGCCACCGCCGCGTACAGGGCCCCGTCGATCGCATGGAGGTCGCCGAGCACGGCGGCCACGGCGGACCGGGCCGCTGCCACGGTCCGGCGGACCGATGCGGCGGGCGCGGCGGTGTTCCCGTCAGGCACGGGTCTCTCCTTCGGACGTTCGCTCGGTGCGGCCGAACGCGAGGTCGACGAGCTGCCGCCAGTTCACGGGCGGCGCGGGAACCACGACGCCCGGACGGTCGCGCGGCACCAGGACCCGCAGTGCGCCCCGGCGCAGCGAGCACCCGACCGGCGTGGGCATCTGCAGCGCCTCGCCGTCCACCGCCACGGGAATCTCGTCCGCCTCGGCGGTCACCTCGACCCGCTGCGCGGTCATGACGGTCAGCCCCGTGGAGCGCGAGCCCCGTACGGCCAGGTCCGCGGCCTGCGCCGCGCCCTCCACCCGGATCCCCAGCACGCCCAGCTCACCGCCGTCGAGCCGGGGCCGACGGCCGCCGCTGAGCTCGTCGGGGGAGGCGTACGGGTTGTTGCTGACCAGCAGCGCCTGCTGGGCCAGGAGCGCGGTGTCGTCGACCCGCGCGTCGAGCAGCCGTACCCCCTCGCCGACCAGCAGGTCCGGCATCAGGTTCAGCACCGTGCCCGCCTTGTCGTCGCGGTACTCGGGGCGCTGCACGACGTCCGCGTACACCCCGAACGACACCGTGTTCACGAAGGCGCGACCCGCGACGTCGCCGAGATCGACCCTGAGCTCCTCGCCGTCGGTCAGCGCGTCGAGGCAGCGGGTCGGGTCGGACCCGTCGAGGCCGAGGTCCATGGCGAAGTGGTTGCGGGTGCCGGCGCTGACCACCAGGAACGGCAGGTTGTGCGCGGCGGCGACCGCCGCGACCAGCGCCTGGGTGCCGTCGCCGCCCGCCACGCCGAGCAGGTCCGCGCCCTCGGCGACGGCCTTGCGAGCCAGCGCGGCGACGTCGGTCGGGACGGACGGGTCGAGCAGGATCACCCGCGCGCCCAGCTCCTCCGCCCGCTCGACGAGCCCGAAGCGGTCGACCTTTCCGCCTCCGGACTTCGGATTCATGATGAGGACCGGCCGCTTCGGCCGGGCCGCGGCAGTCGCCCGCATGGCCCGCTCCGGACGCGACCTGTGCAGCGCCGCCCGGGCACAGGCCAGCGTCGCGCTCCAGCACAGGCTCGAGACCAGTGCCGTCAGCCACAGGCTGCCTTGCACGAAGAGCACCAGGACGCCGATGGGTGCGGCGACCGCGACGAGCGCCCCGAACAGCCGCACCGCGCCGCGGTGCGCCAGGAACCACCAGATGCCACAGGCGCATACGATCAGCCCGAGGAAACCGGCCCCGATGATCCACAGCCCGCCCTCTGCCAGCGCTGTCAGCAGCACGACCACGGCGCCTATCGCCGCCAGCACGGCGCAAAGCGCGAGCAGCCGCGCGGCCCGGCCCTCGTCGGAGCCCCTCATCCGCGTCCTGTCTATGTCGTCCTCCCCACGTCGTGTTCATCCTCTTACAGCAGCAGATCATCCGCGCGTCGCCGTCCGGGCTCATCCCCCACCGGCGATCGCGGGGGCATGCCGGCCCGGCGGGAGTGTGCAGCGGGGGACACCCCCATGGGTGCCCCCCGACCTGCCGCACTGGGTCAGGCACAGCTATTGGCGTGCCTGACGTCGAGGACGAAGCGTTCCGGGGAGTGGAGCTTGAAGGTGTGGTAGTCGGGCTTGGTGTGGAAGGCGGCTCCGAAGCCGACCACCCCTTCGAAGTCGCCGGTCAGGGCGAGGCCCCTGAGCTGGGGAAGACGGATCTTCACCAGCCGGGGTCCTCGGTACACCGACTGTCCTGCCGCGTTGTGCGCGGCGGCTGGAGAGAGCCTTATCTGAAGGAAGTGCTTGCCGGGCAGCGGGACCCGCTCCCCGGAGGCGTCGTAGCGCAGTTCCCTGACCGGAGCCACGGTGACCTTGGGCATGCTGCCGCGGACGTCGATGACGAGCCGGTCGAAGGTGCAGTGCCCGCCCCATCGGGCGTTGACGACGAGTGCGGTTGCCGGGGTCTGCGTGGTTGTCCCGGTCTGCGTGGCGGCCGAGGCGGGAATCGTGGCGCCGACGGCTGCGGTGAGAAGGAGGCCCGCGGCGACGGCCGCGCGGCGCGGGTGGTGTTGCATATCGCCCCCCGATCTTCCTGTATGGGGACAGTGATGTCACTATGGGGGACATTCGGCTGAACCGTACGGTTGCATCGTCTTGCGGACATATTTGGCCGCGCCCCATGATCCAGCGACGGCGGTTTCACCGAGCGCCTGCCCCGCGACGCGCCGTTGTTACAGTCACCGGATGGTGAGCTGGGACGGGGACGGCGTACGCGCTCGGATACGGGAGATGGCGGCACGGGACCCGCGGCGGGAGCGCTTCGGGGCAGCCACGCACCGGTACGAGCTGGCGCCTGCGCTGCCGGATGCTGAGATCCGGGCGTTCGAGGAAACCCACGGCATCGATCTGCCGACGGAGTACCGGTCCTTCGTCGCGGAGGTGGGCAACGGTCCCGCCGGTCCCTGCCACGGATTGATGCCGTTGACCGTCCCTCGTCCGGAGGCCGGCGAGGAGTGGGCGGTGGACGATGAGTGGGAGGAAGACCGCCTGCCGGGCCGACTTGCCGAGCCGTTCCCCCTCACCGAACCCCTGCCCGGCCGGATCGGCGCACTGGCCGCTCTGCTGCCGGGAACGCTCATGCTGGCCGAACAGGGCTGCGGCAGCTACCTCCGGCTGGTCCTGAACGGCCCACGAGCCGGTGAGATCTGGCAGATCGATCCGGACTGGAGCGGCTTCGTTCCGGTGAGCCCCAGCTTCCGCGCCTGGTACACCGAATGGCTGGAGAGCCCGTGCGATGCGGACCGGGCCTTCCACTGACCGGGACGCAGCGGGCTTCGACCGGTGGATTGTCAGTGGGCCCTCCTATGGTGGAGCCATCGCTCGACCTCACAGCACGGGGGAACCATGTCCGCGACCAGCGTTGTCATGCCAAGCCACGCACTGCACCCGTCGATTGTCCACGAGCCGACCCGCCGAGCCCTGGCCCAGGGAGAGCGGCTGGACGGCCACGGTCTGGTCAACTTCCGCCCGCTCACCGGGCCGTCGCTGCTGACCATTCATGAGTATCTGGCCGTACTGGGCGGTGACCCGGCGGAGCTCGATCCGGATCTCGCAGGGCTGCTGTTGATCGGCCGCCTGATCGTCGAGGGGGACGAGGAGGGCGAGGAGGTCGTCCTCGACGGCGTCACCGGCCGAGTGTTCAGCATGTGGCTCTACGAGAAGTCGCCGGGCGGCGCGGAGCTGTTCCCGCTGGCACCGTCGGTCGGGGCACTGGCCCGCTTCCTCGCCGCGGTGGACGAATTCCGGGGCCTGCGCGGCAGGTTCGCCGCCCTGGCGGGGCGGTCGGGCCCCGAGGCGGTGCGGGAGGCGGAGCGGCTGCTGACCGCGGTGTTTGCCGCGGAAGTGTGGGACGAGGACGGCTGGGGTCCGGGCGGCCGGAGGACCGACTGGGACAATCCGATACCGGTGTTCTGGCGGATCGCGGCGGTGATGCGTCCGCTCGGCCTGATCGCCGGGCCGGGGCACGGGCTGGCACTGGAGCTGCCGGAAGGTCTGCTGGACGGGGTGTTCGGGGCCGAGAACATGGTGCGGCTCACGGACGACCAGCTGCCGTCTGCCCTCAACCACACGCCGACCCGCCGCTTCCTGACCGAAGTGGGCCTGCCCGGTGAGGGGTTCATGTTCTACGGCCCCGAGCCGGAGCCGCTGGCCACGCTCCCGCAGGACTGGGCCGAGTCGCGGAGCAATCCTCAGCACGCCCATCTGTGGGACGGCAGCGAGCAGTTGCCGGCGGACGCGGAGCACCTGGTGGTCCTCGGCGGGCTGGTCCACGACTTCGACATCCTCATCGACGGCCGGACCGGTGCCCTGTTCCACACGGAGCTGGGTGCCGACCACATCGTGCCGGTCAACGCCGACATCTCCACGCTCGCCTTCACGCTCTGGCTGCACCAGCGGGAACAGGACCTCGACAAGGAGCACAACTTCACCGGGGACTTCTATCACCAGCTCGCAGACACCATGATCGAGGTGCTGGCTTCGGTCGACCCGACGGCCTGCCGCCCTGCAGAGGGCCCGGACGACTACCGGTACTGGCCAGAGGTCTTCCACGATGAGGCCGGCGGCGTGCTCTGACAGTGCCACGCATGGTGGCTCTCATGCACGCAGATGCGCCTCCGCGATCGCCAGGGCCGCGGCCATGACGCTCAGTTGGGGGTTGACCTGCGGGCAGCTGGGGAGCACTGAGGCATCCGCGATCAGTACGCCGTGCACTCCGCGGAGCCGGCCCAGCGGGTCGGCGGGAAAGTCCTGCGCGTTCGCGCCCGCGGCAACCGTCCCGGTGGGGTGGTAGGCGGACAGATGGAGGCGCCGAACGCTCGTCCCCGCGAGGACGGCGTCCAGTTCCGCGAGGCTGCCTACGCGAGGTGTGGTGGGGATGCCGGTGAGTACTTCCTCGGCACCCGCTGCGAACAGCAGCTCGCCCATGGCGCGGACGGCCCGTATCAGGCGCCCCGCGTCGCGGCGGTCCACGTCGTAACGGACCAGCGTGCGGTCACGGCCGAGGACATGACCGGAGGGACGGTCGGCGATCATCGCGCCGAGCGTGGCGAGCCGGTCGGCGTGCTCCAGTTCGCGGCGCAGTTCGTCGCCCAGTCCGGGGAGGATGAATGAGCCCATGCCGGGCGGGGTGGCGGTGGCCTCGATGAGGACGCCGTCCGCGTGATGCTCCTCCATTCCGACGCTCTGCAGCACGCCCTCCCAGGCGGTCACCGGTTCGGCGAAGCGCCCGGCGACGCTCGTGGCCGGGTGGACGCTGAGGTTGCGGCCGAGGCGAGGGTGCCGGCCGAGGCCGGAGCGGCGCAGCAGCGGCGGGGACTGCAGCGCGCCTGCCGCGACGACGACCAGGGGGGCGAGGATCTCGAACTCGCCGTGCTCCCGTCGTACGCGCACCCCTGCCGCCCGCGGGCCGCCCGGCCGGTCCGCGTCGACGAGGATGCGCTTCACCCGCGCTTCCGTGACGATGCGGGCCCCGGCGGCACAGGCGTCGGGCAGCACGGACAGCTGCACGCTCTGTTTGGCGCCGGTCGGGCAGCCGACCACGCACTGGCAGGAGCCCTGGCAGCCGGGCGCGTTGCGGCGCAGGGGTGCCGCCTGCCAGCCCAGCTCGCGGGCTCCGGCGAGCGCGATGCGCCCGTTGTTGCCGAGGACGTCGACGGGTTGGGTGGCCACTCGCAGGGTCCGCTCGACCTCGTCCAGATGGCGGTCGAAGCCGTCGGCGAGGGTGAATCCCAGGCCGTTGCTCCAGTGGGTGAGGACGTGGCCCGGAGTGCGGTAGCAGGTACCGGAGTTGACGACCGTGGTGCCGCCGACGGCTCGGCCCGTCGGCAGCAGCAGCGGTGGTCTCCCGACGGCGACACTCGCTCCACCGTCCCGGTACAGCGCGGTGAACCGGTCGAGGGGCGTGCGCCGGCCGAACGACTCGGTGGAGTGGTGCTGCCCTTCTTCGAGGACGACGACGTCGAGTCCGGCCCGGGCCAGGGTCCGCGCGGCCATCGCCCCGCCCGCGCCCGAGCCGATGACCACGGCGTCGGCGGTGGAGCGGGCGGGCCAGTCGGGAGCGGGCGTCAGGTCGAGCGGCAGGTCCTGGCGGGTGAGGCCGCGCGGGGCGGGACCGGCCTGGAGCATCCGCTCGGTCCCGGCCGCCAGAAGGACGGGCACCTTGAGGACGTCCAGGAGGGGGAGGAGCGTCGGCCGGGCGGCCAGTTCGCCCAGTACGGCCTCCCGTTCGGACGTGGTGAGCGCGGCCAGGGTGCGTCCGGTGCGGGCCATGGCGTAGGCGTCCACCCCGCGTGCCGCTGCCCGGAGGCCGGTCCGGGCGGCGAACGGCATCGCGTCGAGGACCCTCTCCAGTCTGGCGGGGACACGCCGAGGCCAGTCGGTGGTGCCGTCGTCGGCGATGAGGGCGGCCACCAAGCCGGTGAGACTCATCGTGTACCCACCTCCGCGTGGGCCGTGCCGTCCAGCGTCCATTCGGCCTCGGTACGCCAGCCGCCGAACCACCACCGTTCGAGCAGGACGTACGCGTCGGCGCGTTCGCTGTTGCGGCACGTCGCGTGCCGGCCGTCGGGGTCGGTGTAGTCCAGGGTGAGGGTACGGTCAGCGGGCTGCGTCACCTCGACCCGGATCCGGCGAAGACCGGCGCGGCCCGTGACTGTCCAGGTGGGCAAGGAGATACCGGCCCGGAAACGCCACACGCCGGCCCACCCGACAGCTGGCCGCTCTGGCCGGCGGGGCCATGTGCGGCCCTGCCTGCGCAGCCGGAGGAAGACCAAAGGGGGAAGCGCGCGTAGGCCCGGGCGCATCGAGACGGCGGCCACGATCTCCAGAACGTCTCCGCCACCGAGGTCGGCGTGCAGCCAGGCCCAGCGGCGGGCGTTGCCGTGACCGTAGATCCGGGCCGAGGCACCAGGGGCCGCGGCGAGCGTCAGCGTCGTGTCGTCAAGGGTGAAGCTGCCGTCATAGAGGGCTCGGGCACCAGGCAGCATCTGGGCGGCCGGCAGTACCGGTCGGCGCCAGGACCAGCGCGGGAAGGTGAACAGCGGCTCGTCCGCGATCCGTTCGGTCAGGTTCCAGCGCAGCGCACCGCCCTCGGCCGTTCCGGACAGGCGACCAGGCCGTACGGCGACACCGTCGGCACTGAAACCGGACGCATCGGCAGTCCATTCGGCGGAGCCGAACCGGGCGTGCCGTACGGGGCCGTCCTTGGGGAAGACCGCGGCCCAGCCGTGGGCGTAGGGCGCGGATCCGTCGGCGGGAGCGGTCAGTTCGTGGTGCAGCCACAGCCCACTGCCGCTGTCCGGGTCGGTGAGGGTGGTGTACCAGACCTCGGTACGGCCCGGCTCTCCACGCCAGCGGGACGCGAGGAAGGCACCGGGATCCTCCCGGCGCGGGAAGCGGAAGCCGGCCAGGAACGGGAGGAGTTGCGTGCCGAGGGGAAAGCGCAGGGTGCCCGTGCCGATCCGCGCGCCGTCCTCGTAGAGGGTGTATGGCAGCACGGTCATCGAGGCCACGGGCCGGCGCGCGGTGATGGACTTCCAGCCGTCGAGGGTGAGCCGGCGGCCGTTGGCGGCGAATGTGATGCGGTAGCGGATACGGCGTCGCGCCAGCGGCGAGATCTCCAACTCACCCTCGGCGTACGGGTCGTCGGCCCAGCCGGCGATGCGTATCCGGCCGGTGGCGCGGGCCTCGGTCGTACCCAGGAGCCGCAGGAAGCCGTCCGCCGAGACCGTCAGATCGAGGCGGACCCGGCGGGTGCGATCCTCGTCGTCCAGGCGCAGGGTGCCGGACATCGTCTCGCTGAAGACGGTGCCGCGGGCGGGGGAGCCGTTGCCGGCTTTCGTGCGTGAGGTCGGGTCCGCGCTCATGCCAGCCCCTCCAGCATGATCCGCTCGGTCGCGGTCAGATACTGCTCGGCCGCGGCCCGGGCGCCGGGCTCGTCACCGGCCACAACGGCATCGACCACCGACTCCAGGCGCACGCGGGCCACTTCGGCGTCCGTGAACGGCCCCCTGAGCGCGGCACGCACCGGCAGGTAGGCGTTGAACAGGGTGTTGGTCAGCAGGACGTAGACGCGGTTGCCGGTGGCGCGGGCCAGGGCCCGGTGGACCTCGATGTCCGCGAGCTGTACGGCATCCGGGTCCGCCGCTTCCCCCACGGCCGTCAACAGGGAGCGCAGCTCGGCCCGTTGCCGGTCGGTCGCCCGGGCCGCGGCGCGCTCGGCGATCAACGCTCCGATGCTGCGCCGCACTTCGAAGACCTCGCCGATCCAGTCGGGGCTGTGCCGTACGAGCATCGGCAGCAGGTCGGCGCCGCCGAGGCGCAGGTAGTCCCGTACGCGGGTGCCGACGCCGTGCCGGGTCTCCAGCAGTCCGGCCTGCGCCAGACGCCCGAAGGCGTGCTTGAGGGTGGTGCGGGTGACGCCGTAGCCGCCTGCCAGTGTGCGCTCCGGGGGCAGGTAACTGCCTGCCGGGTGGCGTCCGGTGAGGATGTCCTCACGCAGACGGTTCTCCAGGACATCGACGATGGTCTCGCGGGGGAGTGCCTCCACGCCGTCCTCCAGTGGCTGAGTGGATCAGCCACTCAACCAACAGGTGTCGGCGGAGTCAATGGCCGTGCACCGGCCAGCTGCACTTCCCGCGGCCCGACTCGCCGCAGACCAAGGTCAGATGAACCTCAGCGGTGCCGGCCCACGGGCGACACGGCCCAGCGGCCGAGGCGGCCGGGCCGTGTCTGTCGCCACCGACGGGGTGGCTGCGACCTCAGTCCGTCCCGGACGAGGCTCGACGCGGCAGCTTCCAGCCGGGGCGCGGGAAGTGGCACGTGTAGCCGTTCGGGTAGCGCTCCAGGTAGTCCTGGTGCTCGGGCTCGGCCTCCCAGAAGTCGCTCACCGGCTCGACCTCCGTGACCACCTTCCCCGGCCACAGCCCGCTCGCCTCGACGTCCGCGATCGTGTCCACGGCGACGGTGTGCTGATCTTCGTCGCTGTAGTAGATGGCGGACCGGTAGCTACGGCCGATGTCGTTGCCCTGGCGGTCCTTCGTGGTCGGGTCGTGGATCTGGAAGAAGAACTCCAGGATCTCGCGGTAGCTCGTGGCCGTGGGATCGAAGAGGATCTCGATGGCCTCGGCGTGGTCCCCGTGGTTACGGTACGTGGCGTTCGGCGTGTCCCCGCCGGAGTACCCGACACGGGTGGACACCACGCCCGGCTGCTTGCGGATCAGGTCCTGCATACCCCAGAAGCAGCCACCCGCAAGCACGGCTCGCTCGGTTCCCACTGTCATCGTCTGCTCCCTCGTATTCGAGCCGACCCGGCACGGTCGCTGACGTGCCCACTGCACGTTCATCCACCTTACTGCGATCTCCCAGCACTATAAGCAAGCGCTTAGTATCATGGCGGGGGCGGAGAGTCCGCGTGACAGGAGGGACAGCCATGACGGTGTCGGAAGCCGAGGCCTTCTACGAGCGGGAGGCCGCGGACCGCTTCGTGCCCACCGCTTACACCCGGGGGCCCTGGGACGCAGCCTCCCAGCACGCCGGCCCGCCGGCCGCACTGCTCGCTCTCGCCGTCGAGCAGCGGCCGGGCGGTCGGCCGGACATGCGGGTCGTCCGGCTCACGTACGAGATCATGCGCCCGGTCCCGATACGGCCGCTGACCGTGGCCACGCGCGTGCTGCGCGCCGGGCGCAGCGTCGAGCTCGTGGAGGTCGCTCTGACACCCGACGGCGGCCAGGAGGTGATGCGGGCGACGGCTCTGCTGATGAAGACCGCGCCGGGGTCGGTGCCGGAGGTGGCGCGGGGCCCGCAGGTGCCCGGGCCCGGGGCCGCATCCGCGCAGGCGTTCTTCCCGGTCCCGTGGGACCAGGGCTACCACACCGCCATGGAACTGCGCTTCGCCGCGGGTTCGTTCCTCGAGTCCGGCCCGGCCACAGCGTGGATGCGCATGAGGGTGCCCCTGGTCGCGGGCGAGGAGATCACGCCGCTCAGCCGGGTGCTGACGGCTGCCGACTCGGGCAACGGCGTCAGCGCCGAGCTGGACTTCCAGCGCTACGTCTTCATCAATGCCGACCTCACCGTCAGCCTGCACCGCCACCCCGTGGGCGAGTGGGTCTGTCTGGACGCCCGGACGACGGTGGACGGCGCGGGCATCGGCCTGGCGGAGTCGGCCCTGCACGACGAGAAGGGCCCGCTCGGCCGCAGTACCCAGAGCCTGTACGTGGCCGCACGCGACTGAGACAGCGGGCGTGGCGAAGCCGGCGGAGACTGAAGCCGACGTGGCCCGGCATCCGGCCGTCGCAAGGCGGCGCTGCCCGTGGTACGGCTGGGTCGAGGACACCCGGCTGGACGGGCGCGATGCGTGCCGGCGTATCCCGCCGTGCCCGGCGGCGCCCTGGGCCGTTCGCTGAATCAACGAGCCGAGCCCAGGGCACCCACTGAGGCATCGAGCCTCAAGCCCGTGGGGGGAGTGCGGGTTATCAGGGTGTGGTGGTCAGGTACATTCCCGAGGTTCCGGCCCCGGGTGTGTTGCGGCAGCTGTGGTTGCCGCCCGGCGTTTCCGCGTAGGCCAGGGTGAGGCAGCGGCCCTGAGCGAGTTGGCCGTAGTAGTTGGGGTGCATGGACTCCTGGACGGGGCCCTGGGTCTCGTTGCTGTCGATCCAGCGGGCCCATTCGCTCCCGGTGGCGGACGGCGCCTGCGTCGAGGTGACCAGGCTGCTCGTCTTGGCGCACACCTCACGGCCCTGGAGCATGTCGCTCAGGTCGAGGAACTCGACGCCCTTGGAGGTGGCGACCTGGCGCAACCGGCCTGCGATCTGCGGGACGAGGGAGTCACGGGCCCAGTCGGAGTCCTTGTTCCAGAACGGGCAGCCGCCGGTGCTGACACGGGACCAGCCGCTCTCGCTGTAGCGGTTCTCGGCGCCGCGCGGGATGGGGGAGGGGTAGGACTGGAGGATGATCCGGTACGAACCGGAACCGTATCCGGCCGCGCTCATCACCGTACGGATCTCGTCGATGCTCTTGCCGACATCGGCCATCGCGGCGTCGATCTTCGAGTCCACGACCGCCTGCTGGTCGTCATAGCAGTACGAATACCAGACGATGTAGTCCTTCGCGCACGTCGCGATGACGTCGCTGAAGCCGAGGTCGTTGCCGCCGATGGACAGGGCGATGGCCTTGACGTCGTACGACTGGGCGACGGTGGCGAGGCGGTCGGCCTGTGGCGCCTCGCCCTTGTACGACTGGCCGCCCGCGACGGAGCGGAAGACGTTGGCCGTGGTCGCGCCGGAGCAGGCGAGGTTGACGGACGCTTGGACCCCGGTGCCGGTGGCGCTGTTGACCTCGGCGGAGTCGGAGCGGTGACAGCCGTTCGCGGCGGTGTCGCCGTACACGAGCGTCGGATCGTACGTGCTGCCGGTCCAGGCCCGGTCGGTCCCGTTGCGGCTGCCGCTGTTGTCGAGGCTGTTGCCGCGCCACCGGCCGGCCTCGCCGGATATGTAGCTGTCGCCCATGGAGACGAGGGCGGTGGGCCCGTTTCCAGGGCTCGCAGAGGCAGACGGGGCGGCGGCCAGCCCGGCGCCGACCAGGGACGCGGCGGTCAGGGCGATGAGGATCCGTCTGCGGAAGCGGGCGCGGCCACGCGCTTGGGCGCGGGCCAGGGAGGGCGGGAATCCGGGCACGGTGAACTCCGTCGTTCGGCCACGCCAGGGCATCTCCAGACAGGCAGGGAGATCCCCTGGACGGGTTGGCGCGCGGGTGAGGGTTGGGCCGCCGGCCGGTGGCAGGCAGGAATCTGACATGCCGAGCCTTGTTACCGCTAGGTAGCGGACGGCTGCTTTTCGACCACGTGACCAATTTGTTTTCCGCAACGAGGCAGAGCGAAAGTCGGTGAGGGGGCTCGAGGTGAAGGCCACAGCCCACCACCCCGTGGGAGCTGGTGCAGCCCCCACGGGGAAGTCCCAGCGGTTCTACAGCTGCGGCTGCGGCATCCGCTGCCAGGCGAAGGGGCCGTAGGTGGTGTCGGTTACGGCGTAGTTGGCGTTCGGGTCTGCGGTCAGCTTCAGCCACTCCAGCGGCGTGGTGCTGCCGTGCACGACGATCCGGTGGAAGTTCGAGACGTTGTAGTACGGGTGCTCGTTCCACGCGTTGTTGCCCGGGTCGTGCGCGCACACGCTGGCGCCGGTGGCCGGGTCCGTCTCGCCGGTGCACGCCGCCGTCGGCGACAGCGGGTTGTCCGAGCGGTAAAGGTGCGAGTCGCCGTTGAGCATCAGCACCGGGCGGCCGAACTCGGTGGTCTTCGCCGCCACCTCGTTGATGATCGGCTCGTAGTTCGTCAGGTGGTTCTTGGTCTTGCCGTCGAGGTCCCACATGTCGGCCTGTGCCGTGATCACGACGGCCTTGGCGTGCTGGGCCTGCGCGTCGGCGAAGGCGGCATCGAGCCAGCGGACGTCGGCCGCGGTCCGGTTGGTCCGCTCGTCGGTCTGCGCCTGGGTCGCGGAGGGCGCCTTGTACCAGGGGTCGGAGTCGTTGTTCGAGCCGCCCGGTACGTTGACGGTCACGAAGACGATGTCGTTCTGCGCCCACATCACGTTCTCGACGTACTGCGCGTCGCCCGGGTGGTTCGGGTCGTACGCGGTGGCCTGGGACACCACGTTCAGTGTCCCGCTGCCGAGGGTCTGGCCGGGCTGCGCGAAGAAGTCCTGCCGGACCTTGGCGAGGTTGTCGAGCGGGTTGCCGCAGTGGTAGCTGACACAGTCCGCCGAGTTGGTCGACAGACCGTTCGCGCCGATGTAGTTGATCGCACCGGAGGCCGAGTCGTAGAAGCCGCCGCCCTGGCCGGGCGAGGTGAGACTCGATGCCTTGTGGCAGTCGGCCCACTCGTTGTCGCCCGGCGTGTAGACGAGCGGCTTGGTGAAGCTCTGCCACGCGGACGCGATCGAGGCGTCGTAGTCGTCGGTGCAGAACTCCTTGCCCGAGTGGATGTCGCCCACGTGGATGACGTCGCTGACCGTCGGGTCACTGTTGATGGTGCCGATGAATGCCGGGGTCTTCTGGAACTGCGAGGTGTCGGCGGTCTGCCCCGCGGGCGCGTACGCCGACTTGCCGTACGGGGAGTCGCCGAACACGGCGAGTGTCAGGGGGGTGCCGGTTGCCGATGCCGTGGTGTTCGACATCACGGAAGAGGCAAGGCCGACGGCGGCGAGCGTGACAAGCCCGCGCTTCAGCATGCGTCGCGACATGCGTCCCTCTTTCAGGTCCGGTTGAGGGGGGGCGCCCCAGTGAACGGACCTTCAGGGAGCGTGACATGGCATCAACGGCGGCCTGGAGATGACGAGCAGGCGAACCTTCGACCGCCGCCGACTCCGCGAGCCCCGCCGCCGGCCCGAACGCGAGCCCGCCCGCCAGGCCGACCTCGCCCTTCAGCGCGCCCGCGAGGGCGGCGGCCGGACCGAAGGCGATGCCGGGCAGGGACGGAGCCGGGCGTCCCAGCCCTGTGCGTTGAGGTCCAGCGCGTCGGTGTCGTAGTACTCGTAGGAGCGGGCCTTGGCGGAACCCGTGATCCCGAAGGCCGCCTTCACGGCCGCGGTCGGGGCGTGCGAAGCGTCGAGCGCCGCCGTCGTGAGGTCGATCTTCACCTCGTACGTCGGCACAGCGTTGGCGGCGGCGTACGCCGGGGTCGCGGGGGCGAGGGCGGCGATGGAGGCGGCGAGCCGGAGTGGTGATGGCCATGCCGGAAACGTTCCGTCGGGTGGTGTTCGACAAGTGGTCGCCAGGCGTGGTCCTCATGAAGTGGAGACGTCGGGCGGGGTTCTGATGGCCGTAACAGAGCCTGGACGTCGGTCAGTTGGAGGTGCCTGTCGCCCGCTCGCCCTGGCCCTCGCCATCTCGCTTCGGGTGCCCGTGGGAATAGTAGCCATGTACATAGTAGCCATGTATCGTATGTGCCATGAGTTCAGCAGCTGAGAACGCCCCGGCGGGGTTCCTGGTCTGGCGCTTGTCGATGAAGTGGCGGGTAGCCGTCGACCGGGCGGTCGCGCCGCTGGGCCTGACCCATGCCCAGTACGCGTTGATGGCGTCGCTCTACGGCATGCGGCGCTCCGGGCTGCAGCCCAGCCAGCGTCGGCTCGCCGACCACACGGGGCTCGAGCCGCTGTACGTTTCCAAGCTCGCCCGCGCCCTGGAGTCCGCCGGATTCGTCGCCCGCACCCGGGACCCGAACGACCCACGCGCCATGCAACTGTCGCTCACCGAGCAAGGGTTCGACGTCACAGGCCGCGCGATCAAGGTGGTCCACGGGCTACTGGACCAGTTGCTGGAGCCGCTCGGGGGACAGGACAGCCCGCGCACAGGGCAGTTCACCCGCGAGCTGGCGACTCTGCTCGACGCACCTCTTGATCCACACATCGAGAACGACAAGGAGCAGTCATGACCACCACCGCACCCATGGTCAATCCCCGGGTCATCGCCCTGGCGCACTATGCCGGGCGTGCTCTCCTGGAAGGCGTGCTGGCCCGCCACGGCGCCACGTTCCACCAGAGTGTGACGCTCCGGGCCGTCATGGTCGCGGGCGAGTCCATCGGCCGCGAGGAGCTCGTCGCCGACGTCACCGGCTCGCTGAAGACCGACGAGTCGGTCGTGCGTGGCGTAATCGAGGAGCTGACGGCCACGAAGCTGCTGGAAGAGCTCCCGGCGGAGGCGTCCCGGATACGACTCACGGATGCCGGACGGGAGTTGCACGAGACCACCACCGCTGAGACCGCCGAGATCTCCGCCCGGCTGTACGCCGGCATTCCGGCCGAGGACCTGGCGGTCGCGGGCCGCGTGTTGGCGCTGATCACGGAGCGCGCGAACGCCGAGTTGGCCGGCGTCTGAGGTTCTGTCTCGCCCAGTGCTGGCAGGTAGCCGCGGACGGCAGCGTCCCCTGCGAGGCGCGCGGCTCTTGTCCAAGACCGGCGCGAACTGGCTGCAGCCCGCCCGCTGTACTGGCGTGATGACCAGCGACAGCGGGCGGCACAACCCGGGCAGTTCACGCGACCGCGCTCACGCCCGCCCCCTCTTGGACAACGCGCTGACTCGCGTGACTACCGTTCACATGCCGCCGGGGCCGTTCGCAGATGCCACTGTTCTGAGCGGAACTTGAGCCAGGTGCGGAGCAGAGCAGATCAGCTGGACCAGGTCGATGGCTCCCGTCCCGAACGTCCGCACCGCTTCCTACACTCACCGCATGAACAACTACACGTGCACCCAATGCGGCACCGTCGGTCTGGCGGAAGGCTTCATCGATGACACCGGCGAGCACTCGCGCGGGTACGCGCGCTGGATCGAGGGTGCGTTGGAGCTGGGGTTCTTCGGGGGCGCCAAGCGGATGGGCCGGCCCCGGCGGCAGATAGAGGCGTTCCGCTGTCCCATGTGCGGCCACCTGGAGCTGTTCGCCACCAGCGAGGTGTAGCAGGCCTTCGTAGCCCCGGACACCCCGGAAGCACTCAGCCCTGCTGGCCGCAATGGTAGAGGGCGAAGCTGCCCCTGGTGCGCCAGTGGTAGGCCCCGGAGCGGATGCGCGTGCAGTGCGACTTCACCCAACTCGTGGCGGGGGTGGTGGGCCGCCGAGGAGTGAGCAGCACGTAGCTCAGTTGGTGAGTGGTGACGAGGGTGCCCAACTGCTGGGCTGTGGGATAGGGGGTCTTGCCGGTGAAGCCGCCCATGACGAGCGTGGGGTAGGAAGCCGCGCGCAGCAGGCGCTCCGCGGGGTACGCGGCCTGGGTGGCGAGCAGGTACTTCTCGCCGTGGCGGTGCGCGGTGAGGTAGTCGAGGAGGGCGCTGTCGCGACCGCTGGGCCGGTCGAGCTCCACCCGGCGGAGAGCGGATCGGTGGTGAACGGCTTTGTGGTACGTCTTGCCGACCGGACCGGCCGTCGGCGAGGTGGAGGCGCCCGCGTAGAGCGGATTGAGGCAGGAGACGGCCCAGCCGGCAGGTACGAGCAGAGTGGCCGCGATTCCGGTGGCCAGAGAGCCGTGGACCATCCGGCCGGAGGCGCTCGGCCCGAGGGTCCACAGACCCAGCGCGCCGCACATCGCAAAGAGCACGGCGAGCAGCAGCAGCCAGGAGACGAACGCGGTCCGCGAGTCGAGCACCAGCGCCCAGGCCGCCGTCAGCACGATGGCCGACGGAAGTGCCATGCGCCGCCGTCCGCCCGCCTCGTACTCGGACCGGAAGAGGGCGAGCCCGCCGCCGGCCAGCGCTGCGAGCGCCGGGGCGATCACGGCGGTGTAGTAAGGGTGGTTGCCATTGGAGACGCTGAACACCACGGCGTGTACGGCCAGCCAGCCGCCCCAGAGGAGAAAACCGGTACGCAGCAGGTCGGTTCGCGGTTCGCGGGAGCGCCAGACGAGGCCCAGTACGGCGGCGAGCACGGCGAGCGGCAGGAACCAGGCGATCTGCGGGCCGACCGTGTGGTTGATGAGCATTCCCCAGCCGGTGTTTCCGGTCGTCCGGCTGGCGTCGGTGCCCGCAACGGCACCGAATGAGGTGGGATCGCCGCTGAAGCGGCTCATGCCGTTGTATCCGAAGACCAGGCTGAACGGATTGTTGTTGGAGGTGCCGTCGAAGTAGGGGCGGTCCGCGGCGGGCGTCGCCCAGGCCAGCAGCACCCACGAGCACGAGACGGCCAGCGCGACCACCCCGCCCAGCAGGAAGCGCAGAGCCCGCTTCAACGGGGCGCCGGGCGCGGTGAGTTGGTAGACGACGGCGAAGACCGGCAGCACCAGCCATGCCTGCAGCATCTTCGCCTGGAAGGCGAGCCCGACCCAGATGCCGCAGGTGATCAGCGGCAGCAGCCGCTCGGTCCGCGCTGCCTTCTGCAGGGCGCCGGCAGCTGCCACCAGCAGCAGAGTGAGTGTGGTGTCCGGGATGGTGGCCCGGTTGAGTACTACGGTGACCGGGCTGAAGGTGAGTGTCAGTGCGGCGATCAGCGCGGCGAACGGCCCCGCCCAGGCCCGCACGATCCGGTGCAGCAGCCAGACGGTGAGCACGCCCTCGATGACCTGCGGCAACGCTGCTGCCCACGTGTGCGGGCCGAAGAGCCAGACGCTGATGGCCTCGGGCCAAAAGGCGCCGGGCAGCTTGTCGATGGTGATCGAACCGCTGGGATCGAGACCGCCGAAGAAGAAAGCGCGCCAGCTGGTGGCCATCGACCGTATCGCCGCGCTGTAGTAGGGGTGAATCGCGGCGTGCCCGATGCCCCAGCCGTACAGCAAGGTGGCGACGACCAGGACCGCGGCGAGCGCCGGGCGCTCCCAGCGCGCAGGATCTTCCGGCCGGTCGCCGCGGCGGCGCGATGTCCGGTGGTGCCCGTGGGAGCCGGTGGACTGGGCGGTGGGAAGGGTGGCCATGGGGAAGGTCCTTGGATCAGTGGTCAGGCAGGGCGGCGGATTACGGGCGGCGGGGGGCCCGGAAGCCGCAGAGCATGGTCGGTGGCGTCCAGCAGTAGGCGGCTCGACAGACCGTGCATGATCGGGGCATTGGCGGCAGAGCGGCTGCAGCCGAAGCGGCGGCGACGATGGCGGCCAGATTCTCTAAGACGGCGAACAGCCGTTGCCGCACCGTCAGATCGGGGGCCTGGGGCTGGTACGGGTCGGCATCCACGCTGCCGGCGGGCAGCGTGCCCTGCGGGCGGAGGGTGCGGTGCCGGCGTGATGCCAGAGAATCGGTGGCCAGGGCAGCGGATCCTCTCTCAACCGGCAACAGTGCTCGCCTGCTCGGCGAGTTCACACATTATCCGCATCAGGTCACGTGACAATCACACTTGCATTCCTTCGTCATGCCTGCCAAGGGAGAGCCCTGATCACTCCCCGAACGGAGAACGGGTCTCTCATACGAGGCCCGTTCTCCGGATGTCCGGTCAGCGGACGAAGGAGATCTCCGGGTAACTCCTCGCCGGTCCGTCCAGCAGGGTGCTGTGCTTCTTGCGCAGCTCCTGGCCGAAGAAGGCGGCGACGTAGACACGCTCGATCTTGATCGCTCGGTTGGGGTCGATCGTGCCGTACTGCTGCTGCAACTGAGCCTCGGAGAGCCCGAGCAGGCCCGCCTCCTGCCGCACCATCGTCTCGTTGTCGCTGAACGACAGGTGCTTCGAGCCGTGGAGCTGGATGTCGACCCGGTATCCCTTGAGGTGGGGCCACAGCTTGCGCCACGACGAGTCGTTGTTCCGGTTGTGGCCGCCGGAACTGAAGAGCATGAAGGGGCGGCTCAGGTCCTTGCCCGTCGCGGAGCCGAAGAACTGGCCGTCCAGGTTGGCGCCGGCGTCGATGCGGTGGTCGAGCTGCATGGCGGTGTCGACCGCGGCGCCGCCCAGCGACCAGCCGAACATCCCGATGCGGGACGTGTCCACGGCGTGCGGCAGACCGGAGGGGAGCCTGGCGTGGTCGACGTCCGGGTTGCCGCCGTTGGCGATGGTGCCGAGCTTGTTGATGACGAAGCGGATGTCGTGAGCGCGCACGTTGACCGTGTCGGAGGAGTGCGTGCCGGCCGGCATGGCGCCGACCTCGAGCCGCCCGCCCGGGAACTCGACCTCATTGGCGTCGTGGGTGTGATCGACGGTGATGACGAGGTAGCCGCGGCTGGCGAGGTCCTGGACGAGCGCGGTTCCCATCGCGCGGGGCGAGTGCAGCCCGGTCGAGTACAACACAACGGGCAGCTTGCCGAGCGAAGTATCGACCGGGGCGAGGGCGTGGCCGCCGGTCTGCGGCAGCGTGACCCACTGCGGCGACATGCCGCGTGAGTAGAGGAAGTGAGCCCCCGACACCGACGGCATCCACGGTGCCTGGGCGCGCCCGGACGTGGAGGAGGCCGGATACCAGTACGTCACCATCAACTCGCGCGACGTGCTGCCGGGTACGTACGGGTCCGGGCGGGACGTGTCGACGAGGTGCTGGCTGAACGTGCCCACTCGGTAGCGCCCGCTCGGCGCGGGAAGCGTGAGCTGGAGAGCGGAACTGAGCCCCTTCTTGGGCGTGAAGGCCGGGCGGACGGACTTCTGCGGTGGCGTGCTGTCGTTCTCGGGCGCCCAGTCCGGGGTCTTGGCGGACGCGGTGGCCGTGGCCTTGTGGGGCGTCGTCCCCGTGGCCATGGCCGACGTGAATCCGGCGCTTGCTGCGATGGCCAGCACGCCTGCGATACCGACCACTCGGGCTATACGTCTGCTGCGGTGGCGCGGTCGGCGGTGTTGCATGGAACTCCCCTGGTTGGTCAAGGCCACGGGCCGAACGAATGTGTGCGGCACACCGTACCGCTGCCCGGGCGAAGGGAGTTCGGGACGCCGAATGTTATCTCGGAGACCCGCGACCCCGGGGAGGGCTGCCCGCGGCCGGGATCACCGGTCAGCGGCGTGCCTTCGGTACGGCTGTGCGGTTGGCGAGTATGACACCGCCGGCGATCAACGCGGTACCGGCCACCACCCGCACGGTCAGCGCCTCGCCCAGCAGCGGCACCGCAGTCGCCGCGGTGAGTACCGGGCTGAGACTGCCGACAGTGGTGCAGCGGGGCGACCCGAGCCGCCGAACGGCGACGATGTAGACGAGGCCGGAGCAGACGCCGGTGCCGACACCCTGGACGAGCAGGAAGACGAGGACATCGTGCGGGGCGGCGTGCGGGAGGCTGCTGGGAAGCAATCCGGACAGGACGAGTACGATGACGCCTGCGAAGGTGGGGCCGCACAGCAGGCCCATCGACGCCACAGCGTCCAGGTTCGTCTCCCGCAGTCCCACCGTGTAGACCGCCCACAGCCCGCTCGCGAGGAGCAGCACGCCTGCGCCTGCCAGAGTCCTCCCGTTCACATCGGCCACCTCGGGGGCGACCAGAGCCACCACGCCGATGCCGATCAGTCCCAGCCCGCCGGCCTGCACGCCCCTCGGTGCGCGTCCGGTGCGCGCTCCGATCAGCGCGGCGAAGAGCGGGACCATCCCAGGCACCAGCGCCCCGACGAACGCGGCGGACGTCAGCGAACCGCCGTAAGCCACCGCGAGATAGAACGGGACGCCGCCCCCGAGGACGATCTTCAGCGCCGGACCGGGACGCATGCGCGCGTACTGCGTACGTCGCTTCCACAGCGCCGGGGCCAGCAGCGCCACCGGCAGCCCGAACCGAATCAGCGCAGCGTCCGCCGGCTTCAGCGTGGAAGAGGCAAGCGCACGGTCGCTCAACGCGAACGCGCTCCACAGGCAGACAGTCGCGGCCAGCGCGGCCACGCCGAGCACGTCGAGCGCGGGCCGCGAGGAACCGGCGCCAGGTCCGGCCGTACCAGTGTGGGCAGCGTCCGCTGTCGGCTCGCGGACGGTCGAAAGCGGCGTCGCCAGGGCGTCTCCAACCACTCAGAGATTTCACCGCAATGCTATGCCAATGCCTATGGCAGATGATTGCTAACTATGCTGTAGATCTCTAGTCTCGGGGCAGAATCTGCCAAGCCGAGGAGTGGAATGGATTCCGTCGACCGCGCGATCATCCGCGAGCTACAAGAAGACGGGCGGTTGACCAACCAGGACCTTGCCGACCGGGTGCGCCTGTCCCCGTCCCCCTGCCTGCGCCGGGTGCGGCGGCTGGAGGAGACCGGCGTCATCCAGGGCTACACGGCCCTCGTGGATCAGAGCGTCTTCGGCTTGCCGGTGACGGCGTTCGTCCGTATCCGCCTGGAACGACACACGACCGCGAGTGTCGACGCCTTCGAGGAGCACGTCCGCCGGATCGACCACATCCAGGACTGCTACCTCATGGCCGGGAGCACCGACTACCTGCTGCGCATCGTGGTCGAAGACCTCCAGGCATACGAGCGCCTCGTACGCGGCCCGCTGCACGCGATCCCAGGCATCGCGTCCATCGAGTCCGACTTCGCGTTCGGCATCGTCAAGCAGTCACGGGTGTTCCCACAGCCCACCGGTTCCCGCTCCGGTCCCACGGGCTGACGGGTGCGGCATGCCGTGGGACGGCCGGAGGCCTTCGGCCAGTTTCTGGACCGCCGCGACCTTCCGGACGCCGGTGCTGACTATCCCCAAGAGAGCCCGCGGCAACTGCCGCGTGTGTCATTGTGGGGAGGTCCGGCCCGTAGCTCTCCCCCGTAGCGACGGGCCGGACACCCTCCCCAGCCCTGTAGGCCAAGCCCGCCGTAGCCTTGCCTGTTCCGCTGCGGCAGCCCTTCGTACGGTCGCCGCTCAGGCGAGCGTCGAGGTGTCGATGACGAAGCGGTAGCGCACGTCCGAAGCGAGCATCCGCTCGAAGGCTTCGTTGATCTTCGTGGCCGGGATGATCTCGACCTCGGCGCCGATGCCGTGTTCGCCGCAGAAGTCGAGCATCTCCTGGGTCTCGCGGATGCCGCCGATGAGTGACCCGGCGCAGATGTGGCCGTGCATGACCAGGGAGAACACGTTCAGTGAGAGCGCTTCGGGGGGAGCGCCGACGTTGATCAGGGCTCCGCCGGGCTTCAGCAGCCCGAGGTAGGAGTCCAGGTCGACTCGCGCGCTGACTGTGTTGACGATGAGATCGAATGCACCGGCGAGCTGCTCGAAGGTGGCCGGGTCGCTGGCGGCGAAGTACTGGCGTGCGCCGAGGCGCAGGCCGTCGTCCATCTTCTTCAGCGACTGGGACAGGACAGCGACCTCTGCACCCAGGGCGTGGGCAATCTTGACCGCCATGTGACCGAGCCCGCCGAGCCCGACGACCGCGACCTTCTTGCCAGGGCCTGCGCCCCAGCGGCGCAGCGGGGAGTACGTGGTGATGCCCGCGCACATGAGTGGAGCGGCCTCGTCCAGGGCGAGGGCGTCGGGGATACGGACGACGAAGTCGTCGTTGACGACGATGTGTGTGGAGTATCCGCCCTGCGTGAGGGTTCCGTCCTCGTCGACGGAGCCATACGTGAGGGTGTTGCCGTTCAGGCAGTACTGTTCCTCGCCCCTCAGGCAGGGTTCGCACGCTCGGCAGGAGCTGACCATGCAGCCGACGCCGACTCGGTCGCCGAGAGCGTACCCGGTGACCTCGGAGCCGACCTCGGCGACGACGCCGGCTATCTCGTGGCCGGGGACCACCGGGTAGGACGCCGGGCCCCACTCGCTCCGGACATTGTGGATGTCCGAGTGGCAGATACCGACGTACTTG
Organism: Streptomyces sp. NPDC002671; assembly: GCF_053592475.1. NCBI lineage: Bacteria > Bacillati > Actinomycetota > Actinomycetes > Kitasatosporales > Streptomycetaceae > Streptomyces > Streptomyces sp. NPDC002671. The sequence goes on along the minus strand of NZ_JBSFVU010000018.1, from coordinate 170,250 downwards.
ATCTCTATCAGGATGTCGTGCGGGCCCAGGTCCCGTCGTTCGACGGTTGTGGGGGCGAGCGGTTCGGTCGCGGACGTCGCGGCATAGGCGGGAACGGTGAGCACGTCGTCTCTCCCGTGCTTCGAGGGTGCGTGGTACGCAACGGCGAAATGCCTGCTTGACATATCCACCCTGCGCCACAACCTGGGCCAGAGCCACCTGACAGTGCGCCGGGCGGCGCTGTCACCACTCGTCGTGGTCCCTGGCCACCAGGAAGCTGCCCACGACACCATCGTCACCGAATACCCCCCCGTGGTCGGTACGGGTCACAGTGCCATGGGTCTCGCCGTGGGGACCCACGATGGCGACCGGAGCGCCGCCGTCACAGGCAAAGCCTCGGAAGACCTCGATGGTCTTCCGGCTGTCATTGACAACACTGAAGCTGCTGGAGCTGGTCGCAGTGATGCAGCCCTCGGCGGCGGCGGAGTACGAACGTTCGTTGAAGTAGATCCATCCGACTTCTTTATGGCCGTAGTCGCGTCCGCCGCCGTCGCGGCCCTCGTTCCTCTCCCCGCTTGCGCCGCTGCCGCCCGAGGGAGCCGTGTCAGGAGCGGCTCGTTGCACAGGCTGGGCCGCTCGGTGGACAGGGTGGGCCGCTCGGTGGACAGGCTGGGCCGCCCGGTGGACAGACGGGGATGCCGGGGAGGATCCGGCGGTCGAGGCGTAGGTGACGCCGGCGGCTACAAGGGCGGTCGCGCCTACTCCGATGCCGACCACAGCAAAAGTACGCGGGGGCATGTCACTTCTCTCTGTCTCACGGACGTCGGCCGGGCGACCGACCTGCGATGAACGTACCGACAGCTCTCATAACTGTCATTTCGGACATGGCCCTGGTGTGACGCCTTGAGTCCAATCAGGTGTGACGGGTTCAGGTTCCTGGGGTGGGAGGCGGTCGGTGACCATGACGAAGCGCTCAGGGCCAAACTCGTCGATCTTGTCGATCTCGTCGTCCAGCGTGATTGCGAGCCAGACTCGACATTGCTCACCGTTCGGACAACCCGTGGGCACAACTTCACACGGGTTACGTGCTTTGGCTGCTCGACCGTCCTGAGATGCCCAACTCCCCGAAGCACGCAGCTGTTCACCTCAGTTCGCCGCCGGACCGCTCCCCGCGGAGCTTGGAGAAGATCACCTGATCGTGCCACTGGCCGCCGCGCCACTGCGCGGAGCGCAGCACGCCCTCCCTGACGAAGCCCGCCTTCTCCAACGCACGCTGCTCAGCGAGGTTGGCGCAGTCTGTCCAGGCTTGGAGCCGTTCGGCCCTGGTGTGGTCGAAGAGGTACTCGGCCAGCAGTCGCTGGGCCTGGGTGCCTATGCCGCGACCGTGCGCGGCCGGCACCAGGCCGATCGCCAGGGTCCAGCAGGTGGAGGTGGCGGGCCGCCCCCAGGTGCTGGCGAACCACTCGACCCGGCCCACCGTCCGGCCCGCTTCCGCGACGGAGAGCACGCCGCCGTCGGGGCTGAGCAGGCCGGTCTCTGCGAACTGCCGGCGCAGGCCGGCCGGTGAACCGAAGCCGAACCACTGGTACTGGCCGGTCCCCTCCGGCCCGTTGAACTCGCGCTCGAACAGGTCGAGATCGTCGGCGGTCACCGGGCGCAGCGTGATCTCATCGGACACGGAACGACTCCTGATCCTTTCGACCACAGGGCTCGTCCTCGTGTGGCCGGCGTGGGCAATGGCGTCTGACTCTTCCACACATCAAGCCGCACCCCTGGGGTGCCTGTTCCGATGTGGCTACTTGAGGTCGGAGAGGAGCGCGTCAAGTGCCTTGGTCAGAGTCTCGGAGTTGGCCGTGTCGAACCACGTGGTGCGGATGCGCTCGTTGATTCCGTTCGGTGTCTCGTAGTCGCCCGCGAGCTGATGCAGGGAGCGTGTGTCGTCGCCCAGCGCGTGCTCGACGCCCTGGAAAAGGCTGCGGATGTAGCGGTCCGCATCCTCGGAGGGAATGCCCTGCCGGGAGGCCCAGGCGGTGAGCGTGGCCAGGTACCAGTAATGGGTGGTCAGCGTGGCTGTCAGCGCGGAGAAGACGCTGAAGGCCGCTTCGTCCGCGACGGGGAGCGCCCCGCCGAGGCGGTCGAAGAGGGTGTCCACCGCCGGGTGGGACGGGCAGGTGACAGTGACGGACCGGCGCTCGCGCACGGCGGGCAACGGGATGGCACGCACCAGAGGGGCGCCGGTGCCGAGCGTCTCGCGCAGCTCGCTGAGGCCGACTCCGGCCATGACACTGACCACGACGCTGCCGCTGCCGACCTGGAGTCCGGCGAGGGCCTCGGAGCGGTCTTGAGGGCGGACGGCAACGATCACCACTTCGGAGCGGTTCACCACCTCCTGGTTGTCACCACACACCTGCACGTTCGGAAACTGCTGGGACAACTCGGCGGCGGTACGGGCCCCTCGCGGCGAGAGGAAGATCTCCGGCGGCTCCTCGACGCCGTCGCACAGGCCGACCACGATGGCCCGGCCGATCTCGCCCACGCCGATGATCCCGATGCGTTCCACTGTTTCTCCCTGTCGTCATGCCGGCACCAACCCGCGCCGCGCCACTCCGCACCACCAGATCGCCAGGCCCGGAGCAATCCAACCACCCCGAAGATCATTTCGTCGGGAGTTCTTGGTCCCGAACTCGGCGTTGAGACCCGGCTCGGGACGGTGCTGCCCGGTGATTACAAAGAGCTGGTCGAGCGGTTCGAGGACGGTCTTCGATTCTGAGATCACGCTCTGACCGTGCGGCTCTCTACGGCGTTCGCAGTCGTCGGAGCCAGGGGTTCATGCGGAGTCGGAACCCGGTACCGAACTAGTGTGACCCTGCTCCGTTCCAGTCACCGCTGCCGGTTCGGTCCGGTCGAACCCGCAGCTTCTCCGAAAGGCATGTCCAGATGAAGACGCCCGACCACAGCGACTACACCGACCACGCGTCCGAAGTCACCTCGGTCGATCACCGCGCGGCGGTCGCGGCGGAGACCGCCAGGTTCGTCGCAGTGGTGAAGGACGCCGACCTGGCCACGGCGGTCCCCAGCTGCCCCGGCTGGACCCTGGCCGACCTCGTCAAGCACGCCGGCAGCGTCCAGCGCTGGTTCTCGGTCCTGTTGCGGGCGCGCATCCAGGAACCCCCGCGCAGCCGTGACGTGGACCTTCGCCTGCCGGAACAGCAGGCCGGATACGTGGACTGGCTGGCCGAGAGCGCGACCGTGGCCGCGGGCGCCTTCGCGGACACCGACCCGGACCTGCCGATGTGGGCGTGGGGTGCCGACCAGCACGCCCGTTTCTGGGCACGCCGGATGCTCTTCGAGACCCTGCTGCACCGGGCCGACGCCGAGCTGGCACTCGGCCTGCGGCCTTCGATCGACCGCCCGCTCGCGGTCGACGGGATCGACGAGTTCCTCGTCAACCTGCCCTTCGCCACCTTCTTCGCCCCCAAGGTGGCCGACCTGCGCGGACCCGACAAGACCATCCGCTTCGACACCACGGACGGGGACGACACCTGGCTCGTCCGCCTCCGGCCCGACGGCTTCGGGCTCGACACGGCCCACCCGAGCACGGCCACCGCCGACGCGACCGTCCGGGGAACCGCGGCCGACCTGCTCCTGCTCGTCTACGGCCGCCTGTCCTACACGGCCAAGTCCCTTGCCCACGAGGGGGATGAGCAGCTGCTGGCCCACTGGTTCGCCAATTCGGCCTTCTGAGACGCCAGATGGGCCTCATCCGGCCGGCTGCAGCGGCCTTCCGTTCAGCCGCGGCCGGTGGCGAAAGCGTCGGGTGAGGGGACGCGGGCTGCCGGCTCGGTGCCGGCTGTCTTCGACCAGTCGGCACGTATACGTCACTTCGGCAAATTGGTAACGGCCGGATCCCCTTGGTCGTTCGCTGGAAGCGGGTGCCGTATCGTTACGGCGCATGTGGCCAGGAGAGCAGTCGCCGGGGGGCGGACAGTACCCGCAGCAGCCCCCGGTCGGACGCGAGTCGAACCCGTACCAGCAGCCCGGTCCCGGACCGTACCAGCCGAACCCCTACGGGCAGCCTCAGCCCTGGCAGTTGCCCACGCAGCCGGCCGCCGGCGCACCCGTGCCCCCGCCGACGGGTGGCGGCCGGAACCGGACCGGACTCGTCGCCGCCATCGTCGCGGCGGCCGTCGTGGTTGCGGCGGGCGTCACCGGATTCCTGGTGCTCGGCGGCCACAAGAACGACGAGCCCGACCCCAAGCCGACCAACACCGCGTCGCCGTCGCAAAGTTCTGCCGGTCCCCGGGACTCCGACACCTCGACCGCCACGATCAAGGGCTGGACGGTCGTGACGAATTCGACCCAGGGAATCGCGTTCGACGTCCCGCCACAGTGGGGGGTCCAGTCCGCCGACTGGGTCTCGTATGTCTCCAAGGACGGGGACCCGGACGACAAACCCCTCATCGCGATACGCAATGTCGCGATGCTGAAGAAGAAGTGGTGTTCCTCGGACGAGGACCGGGACGGCACGGTGGAGGACACGCCGCTGGCCCAGGTGGGTACGAGGGGCAACCACGGTTACGGAAGCACTCAGGAGATCGCTGGTTCGGACCCGGAGACCTGGGTGTACGGGGGGTACGCGCAGCCGGACAAGACGAAGGTGAAGTCCGGCACCGTCGAGGAGTTCACCACGAACTCCGGCCTCACCGGCAGGCTGGGCACTGCCTGGTCCGTGGGCGTGAAGAAGTCGAAGAAGTGCGACACGGACGGCAAGGCATGGACCTTCGCCTTCAAGAACGCTGCGGGGGACCTGGTCTCCTGGTCGTTCTTCGGCGCCAAGAACGTGCCCGACGAGGTACCGGACGCGACCATACGGAAGATCGCCTCCACGGTACGGCTCTACAAGGCCCCTTCGGGCTCCTGAGTCCGACCCGGAACCCTGCGTGAAGGGGGACTGGCTGCTTGGACGGCCCGTCGCGGCACCTCCCCGCGTCGGCGGGGAGGAACTGCGTCGGCTGCTGCTGTCTCCCGGGGAGGTGGGCACTGCGAACCCGATGGCGCGCCCACTCAGCCGCCCCGGCGTGCGCGACGCCGGCCGTCACTACGCCGGCGGTTTCCCCTCCGGCTGGGCCGCCCGCAGGTCGGCGAGCAGTTCCGCCTGGCCTGCCAGTACGCCGGAGAGGATCGAGCGTGCCACCCGCAGCAGTTCCGCGACCTCGGGGCTGGCCAGGGAGTAGTAGACGTTCGATCCCTCCTTGCGGGTGCGCACGAGGTTCGCCCGCCGCAGTACGGCCAGCTGCTGGGACAGGTGCGCGGGCTCGATGCCCACCTCGGGCAGCATCTCGGCGACCGCGTGCTCGCGCTCGCTCAGCAGCTCCAGGACACGGATGCGGGCCGGGTGGCCGAGCGTTTTGAAGAACTCGGCCTTCAGCTGGTACAGCGGCGTACTCACCGTGCCGCCCCTTCCCCGGTACGGCGCGGTCTGACCGGCCGGTTCACTCGGCATCGCATCCATCCACTCGTCAAGAACATGTGTCCCATCCTCGCGTGCGGCACGGGCAGAACTGAACCCGCGCCGAGGAGCCAGGCCGCCAGGCTGCTCGTATTCAGCGGTGAAGGAGGGGCGGGTCAGGGGTCAGACCTTCTTGACCACGCTGGACTTCAGCTTCATGGCACCGAAACCTTCGACCTTGCAGTCGATGTCGTGGCCGTCCACGGCGTCGACGAGCCGGATGTTGCGCACCTTGGTGCCTGCCTTGATGCCGGTCGGGCTGCCCTTGACCTTCAGGGTCTTCACCACGGTCACGGTGTCGCCGTCGGCGAGCACGTTGCCGACCGAGTCCTTGACGACCTTCTCCCCGCCCGCCTCGGCGGATGCGTGGGACGGCGACCACTCATGGCCGCACTCGGGGCAGACGAGGAGGGCACCCATCTCGTAGGTGTACGCGCTGGAGCACTCGGGGCAGGGGGGAAGAGTTTCACTCATGGGACCAGTGTCTTTCTCTCAGTGAGCTGATACGAACGCGGGGGTCAGGCGGGCCAGCCGTCGGTGCGCCACTCCTGCTGCCCGTCCGCCGGGGTGGAGGGGCCTCGGCCGTGCGCGGCGAGGGCGGCCGCCAGGTCGCAGTGCACCGGGATGTCCGGGCAGTCGGCGGCCGGGACCAGCGAGCCGTCGGCGGGGATGGCGGCCAGCTCCAGGCTCCGGCCGGAAGCGGCGAGGCGGCGTGCGGTCTCGGTGATGGCCAGCTGGCCCTCGGCGGACCAGCCGCGCAGCTCGGTCAGGTCCAGGACGACCGGCCCGGTACCGCGGGCGACGACCCAGCCGATAGCGCCGGTGAAGCGGCGCACCGCGTCCGGGCCGAGATAGCCGGCGACGGAGAGGACGCCGAGGTTTTCCTCGATGGTGTAGCGCCAGTCGATGGTCATGGGGGTGGAACTTCCTTGTGCTGCTGTGGGCGGGGCGGGGCGGGGTGGGCCGGGGGTCACAGGGGCAATGTGATCCAGACGCTTTTGCCTTTGCCGTCGGCGTCGGCCCGGACGACCGCGGTCCCGCCACAGCCGAGGACGAGTTCCATCACGGTACCCAGGCCGCCGGTGTGGGTGCCGGTGACCGACGCGTACAGCGGGGGCTGATGAGGGTGACGGTCGTGGACGCCGAAGGCCAGGCAGTCCCTGCCCGCGGCGTAGAACACGGTGAGCTGCGGGGAGAGGACGGCGGCGTGCCTGACGCTGTTGGTGACCAGCTCGCTCAGGATCAGCAGGGCGGGATCCACGGTGGGGTGCCGCAGCCCGATGCGCCACTCCACCAGGACCTGCTCGGCGGTCTCGCGGGCCAGGCGGACGGCTGCCGGCACGGCGGGCAGGGTGAGGACGTGGCGGTGCGGCAGCGCCTCCAGTTGCGTGGTCATCGGCTCTCCGTCCCCCGGACGAGGCGGAAACCGGTGACCGTCTGGGGGCGGAGGCGGACGAGGGTGTCGTGCGGGCCGTGCGTCCAGCCGGGCAGCGTGCGCCGGTAGTGGGCGGCCTCGTCGGGATCGGCGATCAGCTCAACCGGCCCGGAGGCGGTCACCGTCCAGCCGGTGCCGGTCGCGGCCTTGATCTCGTCGGTCTGATAGGTGGCGCTCAGCGGGATCGCGGCCGGTTGCACGGGGGTGCGCACGACCAGCCGGCCGTACTCCCACACGTGCCGGGCGGGCCGTACGACGGCCAGCTCACGCTGCATGAACACCAGCTGCCCCAGCTCCGCTGCTTCCAGTAGCCACAGCGCCTCCGCGCCGGAGACCTCGATCATGCGCGGAGTGCTGGCAGGCGTGCTCATCGGGCTCGTTCCTCGCTGCTGTCGGTTTTCTTCGGGCTCGTCTTCTGTGCGGGGGTGGCGGGCAGGACTCCGGTCGTCTCCAGGTGACCGCGTGCGGCGCGGATCGCCTCAGGCGTGGTGGCGTACTCCCGGCCCTCGTGTCGCAGCAGGCCGAGGGCACCGACGGAGTCAAGGACCTGCCGGTGGCCGGGACGTATGCCGGAGGCCAGGACGAGGATGCCGCGCCGGTGCAGCTTCTCCACCGCGTCCTTCAGGACGAGGGCGCCGGTGGCGTCCACCGTGGACACCCGCGACATCCGCAGGATGACCACCCTGACGTCCGCGACCTCGGTCAGCTCCAGCAGGAAGCGGTGCGCGGCGGCGAAGAACAGCGGCCCGTCGATGCGGTAGGCGACGATGTGCTCGGCCAGCAGCTGGTGCTCCTCGGCGCTGTGATCACCCTGGTCGAGGGGCACCTGGCCGAAACGGGCCTGGTTGGCCACGGCCCGCAGGGCGAGGGCTCCCGCGACGACCAGGCCGATGATCACCGCGTACACCAGGTCCAGCGCCAGCGTCGCCGCTGCCGTCAGGACGAGTATCAGCGCATCGGACCGCGTCGCCTTCGCCATCGCTTTCAGCGAGCCGACCTCGACCATGCGGATCGCGGTGGCCAGCAGGACGCCTGCGAGCGCCGCCAGCGGGATCTTCGACACCAGGGGAGCCGCCGCGAAGACGATCACCGCGAGGACGGCGGCGTGGGTGAGGGCGGCCAGCCGGGAGCCCGCACCCGTGCGGACGTTGACGGCGGTTCGGGCGATGGCTCCGGTGGCCGGGACGCCGCCGAACAGCGGGGCGGCGATGTTGGCCAGACCCTGGCCGAGCAGCTCCCGGTCCGGGTCGTGCCGTTGTCCCACCGTCATCGCGTCGGCGGCGGCTGCGGACATCAGCGACTCGAGCGCGGCCAACGCGGCCACCGCCACCGCCGGGGCGAGCAGCGAGCCGAGCGAGCCGGGGTGGAGGAAGGAGAAGGAGGGTGCGGGCAGTCCAGAGGGCAGGCCGCCGATCGGCTTCGCGTCCAGGTGGGCGACCTGGGCTACGACCGTGGCGGCGATCACGGCGACGATGGAGAACGGCACGGTCGGCCGCCACCGGGCACCGGCCAGCATGAGCACGACCACGCAGGCCGCGAGAGCGACGGCGGTCCAGTGCGGCGCCTTCACGAACTCCTCGACCGCGTGCCAGGCGACGACGAGCACTTTGTCGCCGTCGGGCTTGGGCACGCCGAGCGCGTTCGGCACCTGCTGGAGCCCGATCACGCCGGCGATGCCGAGCGTGAAGCCCTCGATCACGGGCGCCGGCACGTACCGCATATAACGCCCGGCCCTGAGCACGGCGAGGACGACGAGCATGGCGCCGGCCATCAGCCCCACCGTGAGCACGGCGGTCGCGCCGTACTGGGCGACGATCGGCACCAGGACCACCGTCATCGCGCCGGTCGGCCCCGACACCTGCAGATTCGACCCTCCGAACACGGCGGCGAGTGCGCCGGCGACCACCGCGGTCGCCAGACCAGCCTCGGCGCCGAGCCCGGAGGAGACACCGAAGCCGAGGGCGAGCGGCAGCGCCACGATCGCCACGGTGAGCCCGGCGAGCAGGTCCCGGCGCGGATCACGTCGTATCTGCGCCAGATCCGTGCGGGAGGGCAGCAGCGAGGTGATCCGGGTCCGGAACGCCCGGTCAGCGGTCATGCTCATCGGGCGGTGACCTCGGCGTCCCGCAGCTCGGCCAGCAGCTCGTTCCGCCCGGTCAGCATCTCGGTCAGGATCCGTCGCGCGGCCCTCATCAGGTCGGCGACGTCACCACCGGCCAGTTCATAGACGACGGTCGAGCCCCCACGGGTGGACGTGACGATCCCCGAGCGGCGCAGCACCGCCAGCTGCTGGGACAGGCTGGACGGCTCCACCTCTACGGCGGCCAGCAGATCCCGGACCGGCTTCGGCCCGTCCTGCAACAGCTCCAGCACCCGGATCCGCACCGGGTGCCCCAGCATCCGGAAGAACTCCGCCTTCGCCTGGTACAGCGGAACCGACACGACCCCTCGCTTCCCTCGCAGAGCCCCATCGGGGCGGACACGTAGAAGCTGTGCCCGCGGCTACCTGCGAGCACAGCGAACATAGCATCTAACCAATTGCAAAATTTCGCAATTCAGCGAACCGTTTAGAAGGCTCACCCCGCGGCCACCGCAGAAGAGGCCGTCGCCATGGTCGTCGCGCTCCTCCCGCCGGGCACCGGCCCGGCATTCGTGGGGACCCCTGAAGAGCTCGCGGCTCACGAATCCCTCACGCAACGTGCCGATATACGCAGACTGTCGCCGTGATTCCGGTGAAACGCCGTAGCGTTCGCACGTAGGTGTTACCGTCCCGTGCTTGCCGCCGCCACGGGCCCGTCGGATTCTTGGTCACCATGCCGTCGGGCAGCTGGTTCTGCAGGTCACGGGGGGTGCATGAGTCCCCTGCGCTGAGCGGGGAGTGTTCATGCACCTCGAGTTCCGACACCTCCGTATTCTGCTCACCATCGCCGAGGCCGGCAGCATCCGCAGGGCCGCCGCACGGCTGCAACTCTCGCAGCCGGCCACGAGCGCTCAGTTGAAGCGAATCGAACACGAGCTGGGCGGCCCGCTCTTCATCCGCAGCGCCGACGGGGTCAAGCCGAACGAGAACGGACAATACGTTCTGCGCTGCGCCCGTGACCTCGTCGTCGGCTTCGACCGGCTGCGCGAGCACACGCGATCGGCGGCCGAGGCGGACAGGCAGGCCGCCGCCCCGCTGCGGGCGGGCGGAACCGCCGGCCCCCTGGTGTCCCTGCTGGTCTCCGCCCTCTTCGAACTCGTCCCGGAACGGCGGCTCTCCATAGACGCCCGCCGCTCCGTGCACACCCTGGTGAAGTCGCTGAGCCAGTCGAAATGCGACATCGCGGTGTTCGGCGAGTTCCCGGGCTTCCCCCTCCCGGTCGGCGAGTCGGTGGCGACGCGCACACTGCTCCGCGAGCCGGTCTTCGTCCTGCTCGCCGAGGACCATCCGCTGGCGCGCCGGGAGATGGTGAGGCTCCATGAACTGGCGGGGGAGGAGTGGGTCATGCCGGAGGCCGATGAGAGCGGTGTGCACGCGTATCTTCATCTCACCTGTCAGTCAGCGGGATTCACTCCGCGCATCGCCCATGTGACGCCGGACCTGTCCGTGGCGCAGGTCCTGGTCGCCGGCCGGCGCGCCGTCTGCGGCGTATGGCCGACCGCCGATGTCCCCGCCCAGGGCACCGTGCAACGGCCGCTCGTGGACGTGCCGTTCCACCGGCGGCTCGTGCTGGCCTGGAACACGGAATCGGTTACGCCAGAGCTCGCCGACGCGGCGGGTGAGCGTCTGCTGGCGGCCTATCTGTCGCTGGTGCAGCAGCGGCCGCAGTACCTGACCTGGTGGGAGGGCGGGGGCGAGGAGTTCGCCCTCGGCGAGGGCAAGTGACCGGCCGGGCCCCGGTTCTGCCTGCCCTATAGCTCCGCAGTTATATCCCAGATGGGATCACGTCAGGAACATGCCACCTGGTGAACACTTCGCGTCAACGTCCAAGGACGTCGTCACCCCACGACGAGCGAAGGATCACCCCGTCATGCCCCGTCCCCTTCTTGCCCTTTCCGCGATGGTTGCAGCCGGCGTCATCACCACGGGTGCGATGGCCATACCTGCGCACTCGCAGACCAATGCCGTACAGCAGGGAACTTCCGTCCGTGACACGGCGATATCCCAGGCCAAGGCGAACGTGACCCGGCACGCCGACACCTTTGGTTTTGGCGCGGGCCAGACGCTCCACGTGAAGGACGTCGTGATCGACGCCGACGGCACCCAGCACGTCCGCTTCGAGCGGACCTACCGCGGCCTCCCGGTCGTCGGCGGCGACTTCGTCGTCCACCAGAAGGCCGACGGCTCGCTCAAGGGATCCAGCCGTGCCAAGGCCCACAAGGTTGCGCTCAAGTCCGTCACTCCCGCCGTCAACGCCAGAGGCGCCGCGGCCGGCGCTCTGAAGCGCTCGCACGGGCTGGTGCGCAACGCCAAGTCCACTCCCCAGCTGATCGTGTGGGCCGCCGACGGCAACCCCCGCCTGGCCTGGCGCACCACCGTGGAGGGCCTGGGCGACAAGGGCCAGCCGCACGGCGAGATCTTCGTCACCGACGCCACCACCGGCGCGGCGATCGAGAACTACGACGCCGAGCACGAGGCGACCGGCACCGGCCACTCCGAGTACACCGGTGACGTCAGCATCGACACCACCCAGCAGGCCAACGGCACCTTCGCCCTGATCGACCCGGTGCGCGGCCACATCACCAAGGACGCGCACAACGCCTCGTCCTCGTCCCTGAACAGCTCCTCCGGCACCCTGTTCACCGACGCCGACAACATCTGGGGCGACGGCAAGAAGTTCTCCACCGACCGCGCCACCGCCGCCGTCGACGCGCACGCCAACACCGCGAAGACGTTCGACTACTACAAGAACACCTTCGGCCGCAACGGCATCAAGAACGACGGCCGCGGCGCCACCGTCTTCGTCCACGTCGGCACCAACTGGGACAACGCCCAGTGGTCGGACTCCTGCTTCTGCATGATGACCGGCGACGGCAACGGCACCACCGACCCCGAGCAGGTCGACCTCGACACCATGGGCCACGAGATGACCCACGGCGTCACCTCGGCCACCGCCAACCTGCGCTACAGCGGTGAGTCCGGCGGCCTGAACGAGGCCACCAGCGACATCCTCGGCACCATGGTCGAGTGGTACGCCAACAACCCGGTCGACACCCCCGACTACCTCTTCAGCGACCAGTCCACCCCGCCGTGGCTGCGCCGCTTCGACAAGCCGTCCCTGGACGGCCGCTCCGCCGACTGCTGGTCGAAGTCGGTCGGCCGCCTCGACGTGCACTACTCCTCGGGCGTCGGCAACCACTGGTTCTACCTCGCGAGCGAGGGCAGCGGCGCCAAGACCATCAACGGCGTCTCCTACAACAGCCCCACTTGCAACGGCTCCACCGTCACCGGCATCGGCAACCAGAAGGCCTCCGCCATCTGGTACCGGGCGCTGACCGTCTACATGACCTCCACCACGGACTACAAGGGCGCCCGCACCGCGACTCTGAACGCGGCGAAGGACCTCTACGGCGCCACCAGCCCCGAGTACGCCACCGTGGCGGCGGCCTGGAGCGCGGTCAGCGTCAGCTGACGCACCGACACACCGCCTGCTCGGCGGGAGCCGGCCCGGACGACGACGAGGATCCCCTCGGCCGTCGCCCGGGCCCTGGCGTTTCCGGCGACGCTGTGTCGCTCGGGGCCGGTGATGGCTTGTCAGGTCGAGACGTTATCGCTGCGGCGCGCAAGTTCGGGGGCCTTTTCCGTCGGCAGTGTGCGCATTGTTCGAAGCGGCGACAAGAGGGTGGGGAGGGCACTCAGCGTCATACCGGCTGCGCCGATCCACAAGGTGCCTGTTGCTCCGAACACTGAGCCCAGGGCTCCACCCAAGAGCCCACCGAGGGGAATGCCGCCCCAGGACACGAATCGAGCCGTTGCGCTCATCCGGCCCAGAAGCCGATCCGGCGTCAGGGCCTGCTGGAAGCTCGACTGAGCGACGACACGGACGACTCCGCCCAGCGAAAGAGTCGCGAGTCCGATCGCAGCTGCGTATACGCTCCAACCTGGTCGCGCCAACGGCATGAGGATGGTCAACGGACAGGTGACCACTGATGCGATCCAGATGACCGGACCATGCCCGATCCGCCTTGAGATCGTGGTTGCCATCAGTGCCCCGAGCAAGGCACCGCAACCCATTTCCGACAGAACGAGGCCAATGCCGAAGGGCTGGAGACCTGTCTCCCGCTCCAAAAAGACCAGCAACATGCTTTGATACATGACCAGGAAGAGGTTGAATACCGCGTCCCCGAACATGATTGCACGCAGGATGGGATGCTTTAGGACGAACTTCAGCCCCTCCCTGATCTCGCGACCCAGTTGTGGGTGCTCGCTCGACGCTGGTTTCTGTTCGCGTTTCCGGATGGTGATCGCGAGCAGCCCCGACATGGCCATCCCGGCCGAACTCGCCAAAAGCGTTGCAGGGGCGCCCACCAGGCCGACCAGTGGCCCTGCCGCTGTCGGCCCGCTGATACTGGTCACCGAGCGTATTGCCGACAGTCTTGAGTTTCCTTCCACGAGATTGCCGCGTCCCACCAGGTGCGGGAGGTAGCTGACGTACGCGACATCGAAGAAGACGGTCAACACTCCGTGAATCAGGGCGACCGCGTAGAGCCACCAGAGGGTGAGCAGGCCGGCCCGCCATGCCACCGGTATCGTCGAGAGGACCAGTGCGCGGAGGAGATCAGTGCTGATCATCACCGATCGCTTGCGCATGCGGTCCACCCACGCGCCTGCCGGCAGCCCGACCAGGAGTGAGCCTGCCGTTGTCATCGCGGCAAGCAGTCCGACCTGGAACTCATCGGCATTCAATGCTGCGATGGCAACCAAAGGCAACGCCAAAAAGATGATGCGGTCGCCCAGTTGACCCAGTGCGGTGGCGGCAAACAATCGCCTGAAGTCCGGATCACTTAAGAGGCCACGTCGGGAGGTTTTTGGCATGCGAATCCCTGCTGTCGATTCCGAACTCGTAGACCACTTCCCGGCGCACATCCGGAATGACCATGTCGGCCGTTTCTACCGGACGTCCGTCCGTGTCGTAGATGGTGCGCTCGATCTGGAGCACGAGGTCCCCCACGCTGATCCCCAGGAGGTTCGCCTGCGCCTGGGTGGCACGAGCCGGACGCGGCACCTCGACCACAGTCGAGACGACCACTCCGATAGAGCGCATGCGCTCGACCACCCCCTTTCCCGCCAGAGGACCCATCTCGGGCAGCACGATCGGCGTGCCATCCGTGATGGCCATCGGCTCCCAGGATTCGGAGAGCTGGACGGGTTGCCCCTCGGCGAGGAACTCGTAGTGCGTATGGACGCAGAGGTCCCCGGGACTGATGGCAAGCCGCTCGGCGATTGCTCCGGGGGCGGGAACGCGCACCTGGCTGTGTGAATCCCAGGCGTCGGCCCTGCCCCGCTCCCTCATGCCGGAGCAGGCGGGAGAGCCCTTCCCGCGTTCGCGGTGTCGCGAGCGGACCAGCCGCAGGCGCTCACGCGGGATGCGAACGTACGTGCCCGAGCCGGCGCGTCCTTCGAGGAGACCGTCGATGATCAAACGGTCCATGGCCCTCTGCATGACGTTGCGTCCAACCCCGTACTCCACGGCGAGCCGTGCCCGGGACGGCAGGCGCTCCCCGATCTCCCACTCTCCCGCGAGAATCCGTTCACGTAGCACGTCGGCTACTGCGAGGTACGGCGCTTCGCGGGGCATGGGCGATCCTTCGATTGTTCTGCTCTACGGCAACTGGTTGTTCCTGAAGGGGCGTTGGCAAGCTACTGCACCAGGTGAAAGCTGCTGGAGTAGAAATACGCTCGGCGCTCAAGCGCCGACAGAGAAGCGAAACGCCGCTGCTCAGCCGTGCGCAGAGCGCCACCACGAACTGCACGTGATGTGGCGCTGCACCGCAGGTGACAGTATGTGTACACAGGCTGCGCTTCTTTGTACACGATCAAGGAACAGCACCATGACCACACACGGCACCATTGGCGTACTGGGCGCAGGAGCGGTAGGCCAGGCGGTCGCCGACAAGGCCGTCCGCCACGGCCGTGCGGTAGTCATCGGCAACAGCCGGGGCCCGGAGACCCTCGAAGCCGTCGTGGGCAAGCTGGGGCCGATGGCCCGTGCCGGGACGGCCGCGGAAGCAGCGAAGCCGGAGCTCGTGTTTCTCTCGGTGCCGTTCTTCGCCGTGCCGAAACTGACCGGCCTCACCGACTGGTCCGGGAAGATCGTCGTCGACACCACGAATCAGTTCGCTGCGGCCAACCCCTGGCGGGGCCGGTACGACGTCGGTGACCTCACGGGCAGCGAGTGGGTTGCCGAGCACCTTCCCGGCGCTCGGGTCGTGAAGGCTCTCAACACCCTGTTCGCCCCGTTCATCGCCGCGGACCCCCGGCACGCCGAAGGCCGGCAAGTGGCCTTCTACGCGGGTGACGACGCAGATGCGAAGGCAGCCGTGGCCGGATTGCTGGACGAATTCGGATTCGCCGCCCTGGACCTCGGCGGCCTGCGTGAGGGCGGGCGGCTGATGCAGTTGGACGGTGCACTCAGCGCGAAGCACATGCTGCTGCAGGACGTCGGCTGACGCCCTGTTCGAGCTCTGCGCACACCCGGCGCGCGGGAGGAGAACCATGAACCGTCGTGTCGTCTACGCCCGTGGGGGGTCGCCTGCCGACGTCCTGACCGTCATCGAGGAGCCGGAGCCGGCAGCGCTGAAGGGCGGTCAGGTTCTCATCCGTACGACTGCGTTCCCGGTGCACCCTGGTGACCTTCAGGCCGTCGAAGCCTACCCGGGGAAAGCTGTACAGCCGGTTCCCGCCGGTGTCGAGGCCACGGGCGTGGTGGAAGCCATCGGCCCGAATACGCGTGTGGCCCCAGGCGTCGAGGTCGGCGGGCGCGTAACGGTCTTCCCTCAGCCAGGTGCCTGGTCCCAGTGGATCGTGGCGGACGCCGAGGTGGTCGTGGCCGTACCGGACGAGCTGTCGGACGCGGTTGCCGCGCAGATGCTGGTGAATCCGCTCACCGCGGTGATGCTGCGCCGTGAGGCGGAGGAGCACCAGGCCTTCGGATACGACGGCCTGCTCGTGCAGACCGCCGCGGGCTCGTCGGTCGGGCGGCTGGTGACCGGCGTGTGTGAAGTCCACGACCTGGCGCTCATCAATGTCGTTCGCAGCGATCGTGGTGCCGCCGAGCTGCGCAAGCGGTTCCCGGACGTGCCGGTCGTGTCGACAGAGCGTCGGGGCTGGGCCGACGAGGTACGCGGTGCGGCCGGCGGGCGTCCGGTGAGTGTGGCCTTCGACCCGATCGGCGGGAAGCTGGCGGAGAGCCTTCTGGACCTGCTGGCGCCGGGCGGGAAGCTGGTCAGCTACGGGCAGATTGCCGAGGAGCCGATCTCGGTGCACGCGTCGCAGCTGCTGCACAAGTCGCTGACGCTGCGGGGCAAGAGCATCGGCCGGTGGCTGTACGAGGTCTCCGCCGAGAGGCGGGCATCCGACGTCGCCGCCGCGAAGCTGATCGCGCTGGGGCTCAGGGACCAGATCGAGGTGGCTGCCGCATACGGCCTGGACGAGCTGGCCGACGCCGTCGAACACGCAGTACGGCCCGGCAAGGTCGGCACCGTCCTCGTCCGCCCGTGGTAACTGCGGCGCGCGGCCGGTGCGTCACTGGCGTCCGAAGAACTCCACCTCGGCGATGGCCACCCGGCGGTCCGGCCGGGTGCCGTAGGCGGCGTTCACCGTCAGCCGTACCTGTGTCACATCCGACCCCTGGACCTCGAAGCTCTGCTGGCCGGGCGCGTCGTTGAGGTTGAGCTTCTCGGTGGTGTGCTTGCCCTGCGAGGAGACAAGGGTGACGGTGATCTTCGACGGCCGGGCCTGGCTGAGGTACTCGTCCGACTTCGTCGAAATCCCGGAAGTGACCAGGAGTTCCCGCAACCGCACCGGGCGGTCGAAGTCGGCTTCCAGGGACTGACCCGTGCCGGAGCCCCGGGCGGCCGGGGCCCAGTAGCGGTTGTTGAGGCTGTCGAAGGCCGCCTGCGCCCGGTGGGACGGCGCCTGGCTGGAGGCGCGCACGTGTACGGGGTGCAGGGGCTTCGGATCACCGGTGCTGTCCTCGGCGAAGTTGAACAGCTCGGTCAGCTGGGCACGGGCGAGCCATGCCGCGACGACGAGGACGATCAGGAGGACCGGCAGCGTCAGTCGGGGTCGGCGCCGCACCCGGAGCCTGGGCCGGCTCCCGGCGGCCAGCGGGCGCCGCTCGCGGCTCGGCAGGATCCGGCGCCACCACGGGGGCCGGGGAGCCTGGCCGGGTGGTTGCGCGGGGTCGAGCACGGCCCCGCAGCGTACGCACAACCGCCGTTCGTGCGGATTCTCGGCGCGGCAGCTCGGGCAGGGGCGGCCGGGGCGCCGCGGGGGAGTGTCCGGCCGGGGCGGCACCTGGGGCGATGGGGCCTCGGGTGTGCCGGTGCTGTGGTCCGGTGCGCCGCCCGGTGGGTGGTTCGGCGGGTCGTCGGGCCGCCGTGGGAGGACCACGGGCGGTGTAGCGGACGGCGCAGTCCCTGATCGTATGCGCGCATCTGCCGCTCCCCGCGGAATGCCGGACGTCCGCCTCGAGCGTCAAGCGTCGCGGGCGGCGCCGGTTCCCGTCCAGGCCCGGCCGTGTCGGGAGGAGGCAGCGCGGATTGCCCCTTCGGGCAACGTCCCGGTTGTTCCGGTCACCAGCACTGCGGGCGCCATTCGAAGAGCAGGATGGTCACGTCGTCCCGCAGTTGGTTGCGCTGGTAGTCGAGGATGGCGTGGTTGAGCAGCCGCAGCACCTCGGCCGGGCGCTGGCCGGCGGCGTTGGAGCGGATGATGAAGTCGGTGAACCGGTCGAGGCCGAACTCCGCACCGTCCGCGTCGCGAGCCTCCACGACACCGTCGGTGTAGAGCAGGACGCAGTCGCCCGGCTCCAGTGTCGTCTCGTGGATCTGCCGGGCTGCCGGAGCAAGTGGGCCGGCCAGACCGATCGGCGGCTGCGGCGGGCTGTCCAGCACACCGGCGAGCACCCGCTCGATACGGATCAGCAGCGGTGGAGGGTGACCGCAATTGACCCAGCGCAGCACCCCGGTCTCGGCATCGAGCCGACACAGCACGCCGGTGCAGAACTGGTCGGGCAGCCACTTGGCGAGCGCCTCGTCGACGGAGGCGACGGTGTCGGCCAGGTCGCCACCGCCGCGGCGGGCGTTCCGCGCCGCGGCCATGGCGACCGACGTGGTCAGGCCGGCGGTCAGATCGTGACCCATGGCGTCGAGGATCATGGTGTGCAGTATGTTCTTGACCACCGAGTGGTCGAAGGCGTCGCCGGCGACCTCGTACGCCGGTTCCAGGACCGCGGTCGAGACGCACCTGCTGCTGCCGACGGTGTGGGGCGGCAGGAAGGCCCGCAGCATCTCGGCGGGCAACCCCATGGTCGCGGTGCGGGCGCGGGCGGCGAGCCAGTCGCTGTAGGCGCGCTTGGAAGTGATCAGCATGGCGAACAGATGGGCCAGCATCCGGCTGCGGCGCATCCGCACCCCGTCGAGCGAGGCGGTCCGCATCCCCAGCACGCCCAGCCGCTCCGCACCGTCGACCAGAGGCATCCACACGATCAGGCCGCCGTCGGCCTCGACCACTCGCGGGGATACCGTGCGGTACGCCCAGCCGGCCTGCGAGCGGTCCACCGGCAGCGGCTCCATGGACTCGTCGAGTGGGATGAGCAGCCGTTGTTGCAGGTCGACGAGGTAGATCAGCGCGGTGTCCAGGCCGAGGGCCGAGGCACACCGGTTCGCCAGGTCGGGCAGTTCGAAGGGCAGGGCCGTCTGCGCCTCGATGATCAGCTCTTCCAGCCGATATTCATCGACGGCGGTGTCGGGACCGGGCGACGCATGCGGAGGGTCCGACACATTGATCACCTCTTTCCTGCCCAGTCTCACACCGATCTCGCCCTCTCTCACGTCAGGCACGACCGCGGCGAGGACGAGGGCGCCGGCCAGGGCGGCGCTGGGGCCGAGCAGGACCGGGCTCTTCCCGACCCCGCCCCCTGCTTCCGCGTCTCGGCGGGCAGAGCTGTCACGCCCCGGTCAGCGAGTCGACGAGCGCCAGGGCGTCGTCGACGGAACCCGCCGGGTCGTCGAGCGGGTACAGCACGCCGCGCACCGTGCGGGAGGGGTCGAGGACGAGGGTGAGCCGCTTGAGCCGGTCCACGCCCGCTGCGCGGAAGGTGGGCAGCCGCAGCGCTGCGGCCAGCTGGAGGTCGGCGTCGGACAGGAGCGGGAACGCGATCCGCTCGTGCTCCGCGAAGGCGGCGAGCTGGTCGGGGCGCTGCGTGCTGACTCCGTGCACCGTCACGTCGCGCTCGGCGAAGTCCGCCATCCGGTCGCGATAGGTGCACGACTCCAGCGTGCAGCCGCGGGCGCCCGGGATCTGGCCCCAGCCGGGCGGGTAGTCGTGCCCGCCGGGTGCGTAGGCACCGGGGAAGCAGTAGAGGACCGTCCAGGCCCGGTCCGTGGAGACCGGGTCGACCGGCACGCCTTCCGGGCCGGCGAGTTCGAGTTCGGGGAGCCGACGCCCCACCAGGGCGTGCACGCGTCGGGTCTCGGCGGAGTCG
Source organism: Streptomyces sp. NPDC002671 (assembly GCF_053592475.1). Classification (NCBI taxonomy): domain Bacteria; kingdom Bacillati; phylum Actinomycetota; class Actinomycetes; order Kitasatosporales; family Streptomycetaceae; genus Streptomyces; species Streptomyces sp. NPDC002671. The sequence continues at coordinate 150,638 of NZ_JBSFVU010000018.1, read as the reverse complement.
GTCGCGCTGGTGGCCGAGAGGCTGCCGTCGCCCATGACATGGCGGGCGCCCCAGTCCTGGAGGGCGACGAGGACCGGTAGCAGGCCGTGTCCGGCCGGCGTCAGGTGGTACTCGTACCGGGGAGGGCGTGGGCTGTAGAGACGCTTCTCCAGTACCCCGTCGGCGACAAGGGCTTTCAGACGCTCTGTCAGTACTTTGCGGCTGATGCCGAGTCCGTCCCGGAGCGCGTCGAACTGGTGCGTCCCGCCCGCGACATCGCGGATGAGCAGCAGCGTCCACGGGTCACCGACCACCGTCAGCGACTGCGCGATCGCGCAGTCCGGGTCGCCGAGCTCTGTGTATCGCATGATCCATGAGTATAGTCAGTTCCCTAAAGAGACTCACTCGGCGGTCGCAGGGGGCGGGCATGACGACGGCGGTGCAGGGGCGGGGAGAGAAGGAGAAGCAGCCGGACAGCGCGTCGCGCGCGGCGGCGTTCTGGCGGTACTGGGGTGCGTCCACAGTGAGCGGGATCGGCGACGCCGTGACGGGGGTGGCCCTGCCATTGCTCGCTGTACTGGTGCTGCACGCCTCGGCGTTCGAGGCCAGCCTGATCACGGCCGCCTCCTTCGCTTCCTGGCTCCTGGTCGGCCTCCCGGCCGGAGTCCTCGTGCATCGCCTGCCGTTGCGCGGGACGCAGGTGGCGATGGATCTGGTCCGGGCCGCTGCGGTGGCCTCGGTGCCGGTGGCTGCCGCGCTCGGCGTCCTGAGCCTGGCTCAGCTGATCGTCGTGGCCCTGGTGGCCGGGTTGGCGTCGGTCGTCTTCGACGTCGGCAACTCGACCTTCCTGCCCTCCATCGTCAGCAAGGAGGAGCTCACCGCCCGGAACAGCCTCACCTCGGGGACCAGGGCGGCGACCCAACTCGGTGGCCCGTCCCTCGGCGGCGTGCTGGTCCAACTGCTCGGCGCGGCGACGTCGATCGTGGTCGACGCGGTGAGCTACCTCGTCTCGGCCGCACTCATGGGCAGCCTGCCGCAGGTTGCGCACCCCGCGCAGGAGGGCCCGCGCCGCGGCATGGGCGAGATGATCCGCGAGGGCTGGCGGTACGTCACCCGCCACCCCGTCATCGGCCCCTGTACGGCCGACGCGACCGCCATCAACTTCGTCATCGGCGGCATGATGGCGCTCACCCCGGTCTTCCTGGTCCGCACCCTCGACGCGCCGCCCGCCCTGGTCGGGATACTCATCGCGGCCGAGGGCGTCGGCACCCTGGTCGGTGCGGCGCTGACGCCCCGGATCGTCGCACGCCTGGGCAGCGGCCGGGCGCTGCGCTGGGCCGCGGTGGTCTCCCCGTGCTTCGCGGCGCTGATGCCACTGGCCGGCCACTCCATGGCACTCGGCCTGTTCGCCCTGGGGCAGGCCGGTTTCGCCGGGGCCGTGGTGGTGACGAGCATCGTCACCCGCACCCACCGGCAGACCGCCACACCCCCGGAACTGCTCCCGCGCGTGATGGCGACGGTCCGCTTCATCTCCTGGGGCGCGGTCCCCTTCGGCGCGCTGGCCGCGGGAGGTGTCGCCGCCCTGTGGGGTACCCGCGCCTCCTTCGCGCTCATGGCCGTACTCTCCGCGGTCAGCCCGGCGATCCTCCTCGCGAGCCCGATCCGCCGGATGCGCGAGCTCGGGTGAACGGGGTGCCGCGGTTGCGAGCCGAGGGAGAGCGCTACGGCCTGCGTGGCGACCCGTTGCGCTCCAGCATTCCCTCACCGGCCGCGCCCTGTTCTGCTGCCGCCGACTGACCAGTAGTCACGGGAGGCATTATCCGCACGCGGCAGCAGGCGGATTTCCAGGCCGAATGCGGGCGGCTTCCTTGAGCTACGGCGTGCGACCGGGTCTCGCCGGTGTCGCTGTGCGGTGGCGTGGCGCCGGTACCGGGGCGTAGCGTCGCCCTGAGGAAAGCTCTCCCGATCCCTCTGGGGCTGCACGGCCGAAGACCCAGGGTGCTGAGGAGTGGATCCTGCATGAACCTCGCATCGCATGTGGTGAACAGCGCCCGGTCTCACCCGGACCGCGCCGCGCTGCGACTCGGGGACGACATCGTCACGTACCGGACGCTCGACCAGCGAAGCGCCCGTATGGCCGAACTGCTGCGTGAGCGCGGTGTGAGACCGGGAGACCGGGTCGGGATCATGCTGCCGGACGTCCCGGAGTTCGCGGTCGCCTACTTCGGCGTGCTCCGGGCCGGCGGCATCGTCGTTCCCATGAACTTTCTGCTGAAGTCTCGGGAGGTCGCCTACTACCTCGGCGACTCACAGGCCCGGCTGTTGTTCGCCTGGCACGAATTCGCGGACGAGGCGCGGGCCGGCGCCCAGCAGACCGGCGCCGAGGCGGTCATCGTCGACGCCGGCGGGTTCGACGAGCTCCCTGCACCCGGACGGTCTGCCGACGGCATGATCGACCGGCACGACGACGACACCGCCGTGGTGCTCTACACCTCGGGAACCACAGGTGAGCCGAAGGGCGCCGAACTGACCCACGCCAACCTCACCCGCAACTGCGACATCGTGGCCAACGAGCTGCTCCAGCTCACTCCCGACGATGTGATCTTCGGTGGGCTGCCGCTGTTCCACGCCTTCGGACAGACCTGCGCCCTCAATGCCACCATCGCCTCGGGCGCGTGCGTCACGTTGTTGCCGCGTTTCGACGCCGAAAAGACGCTGGCGATGCTGGACGGTCACGGCGTGACCGTCTTCGCCGGAGTGCCGACGATCTTCAGCAGGCTGCTGGGGCAGCCCGACCACAACGCCTACGACGTGTCCCGGCTGCGGCTGTCCCTGACCGGCGGCGCGGCGATGCCGGTCCAGGTGCTGCACGACTTCCAGGCCGCGTTCCACTGCGTCGTACTCGAAGGGTACGGACTGTCGGAGACCTCGCCTGTCACCTCGTTCAACACCCTGCAGGCCGGGCCCAGGCCCGGTTCGGTCGGCACCCCGATCCGGGGCGTCGAGATGCGGGTGGTCGACGACGACGGGAAGGACGTACCGCAGGGGGAAGTCGGCGAGATCGCGATCCGCGGGCACAACGTGATGAAGGGGTACTGGCAGCGCCCCGGGGAGACCGCCGCCGCGATCCGGGACGGCTGGTTCCACACCGGGGACCTCGGCCGGGTCGACCAGGACGGATACTTCTGGATCGTCGGACGGTCGAAGGACATGATCATCCGGGGCGGAAACAACGTGTACCCCCGCGAAATCGAGAATGTGCTGTACGAGCATCCGGCGGTCGCCGAGGCCGCGGTCATCGGCCTGCCCGACCCCGATCTCGGTGAGGAGGTCGGGGCGGCGGTCGTTCTCAAGCCGGGCACCCGAACAACCGCCGAGGAGCTGCGCGAATACGTCAAGAGCCGGGTCGCCGCCTACATGTATCCGCGCAAGGTGTGGATCGCGGACGCGCTGCCCAAGGGACCCACGGGCAAGATCCTCAAGCGGGACATCGTGCCACCGGCCGAGCCGGGCAGGCAGTGAGGGGGTTCCGAGCTGCGCTTCCCGATGGTGTGTGGTCCCCTGAAAGAAGCTCGCAGTCGAAGGGAAATCGACATGAGCGCGCAGGGGGACGGGCTCACAGACATGGCAGGGGCCATTCCCGAGACCGAGAAGGTGCTGTCCGTCGTCGCGGCGAACATGAGGTCACGCCTGTCCGACGTCGGCTGCGGCATCCGGGAACATCTGATGTCCGAAATCGGGCCGCTCAGAGGCGACGGCAGCGTCGTCGGGCTCCTGCAGGCCAGCATGACGGCGAATGTCGCGACACTGCTGGACGTCTTCGAGTACGACCTGCCGCTGGACACCGTCGAAGCACCCGCGGCGGCCCACGAATACGCCAGGAGACTGGCCCAGCGCGATACTCCCGTCCATGCGCTGATCAGGGCCTACAGAATCGGGCACCGGCTTTTCCTGCAGGCGTGCCTTGAGGAACTTCATCGCCAGTGCGGCGACGAGGAGACCTCCGCCGCGACCACCTCGCGCATGCTGGCGCTGAGCTTCGACTACATCGACCGGATCACCGAGCAGCTCGTCGAGGTCCACCAACGGGAACGGGACCTCTGGCTGCCGAACGAGTGCGCCGGGCGGACGACAGCACGCGTGCGCGACATACTCGCCGAGCGGGAAGTCGACCTCGATCAGGCCGAGTCGGCCCTCGGCTACCGGCTGCGCCAGCATCACCTGGGGCTGGTGGCCTGGCTGCCCGCGTCCGCACACGACAGTGCCGAAGTGGCCCGCCTCGACCGGTTCACCAGCGACCTCGCGCGGAAGCTCCACTGCCCCGCCAGGCCGCTGTTCGTCCCGCAGGGCGGAACCGCGGCCTGGGCCTGGCTGCCGTTGGGCTCACGCGGCTGCGTTTCCTGGACACGGCTGTCGAGTGCGGTCGAGGACACCGACCCTTCCGTGCGGGTCGGCGCCGGGAGCGTGGAGCCGGGCATCGAGGGATTCCGCCGTACGCACCGTCAGGCCCTGCGCATACAGGAGCTTGCCGCGATGGCCGACTGCCGCTGCACGACCTATGCGCGGGTCGCTCCGATCGCCATGATGAGTGCGGACATCGACGACCTGCGCATGTGGGTGTGGAGCGTACTCGGGCCGTTGGCCGACGACGACGAGCCTTCCGCACGGTTGCGGGAGACGTTGCGGGTCTTCCTCGACACGGGCTGCAGTTACACCGCCGCCGCAAGCAGGCAGATTCTGCACAGGAACACGGTGCAGTACCGCATCCGCAAGGCCGAGGAGGCCATGGGACACACGGTCCAGGAACGGCGCACCGATCTGGACGTCGCGTTGCTCGCCGTCGAGCACTTGGGCTCGGTGCTGCTCAGGAAGAACCCCCAGCCCGAATAACTCATTCGTCCAGGACGCGCATGACCTTGATCTGCGCCGCGTCCCGCGCGGTCTGCAACTCCTCGACGGTCGCGCCGAAGCGAGCCTGCTCGGAGAGCAACTTCACGGTGGCCACGTCGAGTTGGGGGCTGCCGAGGTCACGCCACTGACTCTCCAGCGCGGGGCCGAGGTGCTGCAGGAAGGCCGGCAGGCCGCCGGGGCCGCCGCCGAGGTGGAAGCTGCGGAACGGGCCGGCGACGGCCCACCGCAGGCCGATGGAGGACGTGACGATCTCGTCGAGCTCCGACTCGGTCACCACCCCCTGAAGGACAAGGTTTACCGCCTCACGGAAGAGCGCGGCCTGCAGCCGGTTGGCGACGAAACCCGGCACCTCCTTGCGCAGCACGCGCGGCTTCTTGCCGAGCGCCGTGTAGAAGTCGACGGCGCGCTGCACGGCATCCGGATCGGTCTTCTCACCCCCGACGACCTCCACCAGCGGGACGAGGTGCGGAGGGTTGAAGGGATGGCCGATGACGAGTCGTCCGGGCTGCTCCAGTGCCTGCGCGATGTCGGTGGCGCGGATGCCGGAGGTGGAGCTCAGCAGCAGAGCGTCGGCAGGGGCGGCCCGCTCGATGCGGGCGAACAAGTCCCTTTTGAATTCCAGGCGTTCAGGGCCGTTCTCCTGGACGACGTCCGCGTTCGCGACCGCCCGCTCGAGGTCGGCCTCGAAGCGCAGATTACGGTCCAGACCGTCGGTGGGCAGGCCGAGCGCGCGCAGCGCGGGGACGGCCTCGTTCAGTTGGTTGCCCACCTGCTTGTCCACGTCGGGCAGCGGGTCGCTGACGGTTACGGTCAGTCCCTTGGCGAGGAACAGAGCGGTCCACGAAGCACCGATGACCCCTGCCCCGACGACCGTGACGTTCTGCCAGGGCCCCGGAGCGGAGCGGGGGACGGCGGGAGTGCCGTTCATGATGGCTCCTCAGCGGCCCTGCCAGTGGGGTGAGCGTTTCTGCGCGAAGGCGAGGGCGCCTTCCCTCGCGTCCAGGGAGGCGAGCACGGGTTCGACGAACTGGTCCTGCTCGCGCAGGGCGTCCTGGTCGCTGAAGGCCGTCCGCTCGTTGACGACGCGTTTGACGGCGGCGATGGCCAGCGGGGCGTTGTGCGCGACGCGGTTGGCGAGTTCGATGGCCTGGGTGAGTGCCTCACCCGGCTCGGTGAGGTGGTTGACGAGGCCGAGCTGCTCGGCGCGCGGGGCGGGCAGCGGGTCGCCGGTGAGCAGGAGTTCCAGGGCGATGTTGCGGGGGATGCGCTCGGGCAGGCGCACCATGCCGCCTTCGGGGGGCACGATGCCGTAGTGGACCTCGGTCTGGCCGAAGATGGCGTCCCGGGCGGCGACGATCATGTCGCAGGCGAGGGCCATCTCGGTGCCGCCGCCCAGCGCGTAGCCCTCGACGGCGGCGATGAGCGGGGTCTTGATGTTGATGCGGGTGATGCCCGCGAAGCCCCGTCCTTCGACGACAGGGGTGTCTCCTCGCGCGAAGGCCTTGAGGTCCATGCCGGCGCTGAAGACGCCGCCGGCTCCGGTGAGGATGCCGACCAGAAGTTCGTCGCGTGACTCGAGTTCGTCGACGGCGGCGGCCAGCGCCCGCGCGGTGGCGCCGTCGATGGCGTTGCGGGCCACCGGCCGGTCGATGGTGATCACGAAGACGCTGCCTCGTTGCTCGGTGCGCACCGCGGGGGTGCCCGAAGCCTGGGTCATGATGCCGGTTCCCTTCTTCTCTCCACGTGTCCCCCGTGTCGTTCCTTTCGGGGCCGCGCCCTCAGCCGACCACCTCCGAACCACGCAGCTCGGCGATCGCGGCGTCGTCGTAGCCGAGGTCGTGGAGCACCGCGTCGGTGTGTTCGCCCAGGTCGGGGGCGGGGCGCGGCGGGACCTTCCGCTCCTGGTCCAGTCGTACGGGACTGTCGACGGTCAGGTGCGGTTCGGCGCTGCCGTCCTCGATGGGGACGAGGATGCGGTTGGCCGTGAGCTGGGGATCGCGGGCGAACTCCTCGATCGTCTGGGCGACTCCGTAGGTGAGGCCGGCGGCGTCGAGCAGCTCGCGCCATTCGGCGAGGGTCCGGGTCGCGAAGTTCTTGTCGAGCAGGGCGGCGATCTCTGCCGAGTGGGCGCGGCGGCTCGGGGTGTCGGCGTAGTCCGGGTTCTGCGCCGCCTCGGGGTGGCCGATGGCCTGGAGGAACAGGGGGACCTGTTTGTCCTCGTTGGCGAAGGCCAGCAGCAGCCAGCGGTCGTCCGCCGTGCGGTAGGCGCTGGCGAGCGCGTTCGGCGGGTCGGTCCGGTCGGCGGGCCGGGGGGCCTTGCCGCCGACGAGTGCGGCCTGCAGCCACATGCTCGCCGCCCAGGCGCCCTCGGCGATCAGCGACGCCGTGACGCGGGCGCCCTCGCCGGTCTTCTCCCGCCGGTACAGCGCGGTCATGATGGCGGCGTACAGGGAGACGGCCGTCGGGTGGTCGCCCGATCCGAACACCGGCATCGCGGGCGCCCCGTCGTGCTGGCGCGTGTAGTCCATCAGGCCGCTGCGCGCCCAGTACGCGGTCACGTCGAAGCCGGGCAGGTGGGCGTCCGGGCCCTCCTCGCCGAAGCCGGTGACGTCGGCGTACACGAGCCGGGGGTTGAGGGGGGCCAGGTCGTCGTAGTCCAGGCCCAGCTTGGCCCGGGTGCGGGGCGGGAAGTTGGTGACCAGCACGTCGGCCCACTTCACCAACCGCTCCAGTACGGGTCTGGCGCCGGGCGACTTGAGGTTGAGGGCGATGCTGCGCTTGTTGCGGTTGTCCAGCTGCCAGGGGTAGTTGACCCCGTCGACGCGGGGGTTGGGAGGGACGCGGCTGAGCGCGCGATAGGCGTCGCCGGTGTGGGGTGGTTCCACCTTGACGACATCGGCGCCGAAGTCGCCGAGCATCGTGGCCGCGGCGGGGCCGGCGATGAAGCTGGCGATGTCCACGACGTGGAGTCCCTCCAGCAGAGGTGTGTCCGCCATGACGGATCCTTTCTCGGCGCGGCTCGCGCGCGACGCCGGTGGGCACCCCCGGCGGGCCGGGGCGCCGGTGCGACGGCCGGGCGAGTCAGTGGGCCGGCGCCGGCGCCGCGGGTGCGAAGGCGTTGTATCCGGTGATGTCACGGCCGACGATCAGTGCCTGAACCGTGTCGGTGCCCTCGTAGGTGTCGATGGCCTCGATGTCGCACAGATGCCGGGCCACGTGGTAGTCGAGGATGATCCCGTTGCCGCCGAGCATGTCGCGGGCGTCGGAGAGGATGGCCCGAGCCCGTTCGGTGTAGTGCATCTTGGCCAGGGCCACCCGCGGCATCGAGTACTTGCCCTCGTCCATCAGCTGAGCGAGCCGGAACTGCATGCACACCATGTCGGTGATGTCCGCCAGCATCCGCGCCAGCCGGTACTGGATGAGCTGGAAGGCGGCCAGCGGCATCCCGAACTGCTTGCGCTCCTTGGCGTACGCCAGGGCCGTCTCGTAGCCCGCGATGGCCGCGCCGATCGACTCCCAGGCCACGCAGTACCGCGAGGCCAGCAGGACCTGCTCGGTGTCCCGGAAGGTCTTGCCGTCGGCCAGCTTGTTCCCGGCCGGCACCCGGACGTCCTTCATGGAGATCTGGGCGTTCTGCACGCAGCGCAGCGCCGTCTTGCCCCCGATGGCCTGGGCGTCGAACCCGGGCGTGCCCTTCTCGACGATGTAACCGCCCACGTGCCCGTCGTCCCCGCGGGCCCAGATGATGACGTAGTCGGCGAAGGTGGCGTTGCCGATCCACCGCTTGTACCCGTTCAGCACGTAGGAGTCACCGTCCCGGCGGGCTTCCGTCTGGAGCTTGACCACGTCCGTGCCGTGGGCCGGCTCGGTCAGGCCGAACGCGCCGATCTTCTCCATCCGCGCCATCGGGGGCAGGAACCGCTGCTTCTGCTCCTCCGAGCCCAGCAGGGCGATGGAGGTCATGGCCAGGGCCGAGTGGACCCCCATGAACGTGGACATGCTCAGGTCGCCGCGGGCCAGCTCCAGGATCACGATCCCGGCCGTCACATTGCTCATCCCCGGACAGCCGTAGCCCGGAATCTGGAAGCCCGCGATACCCAGCTCCGCCAGCTTGGGCACTAGCTCGTGCGGGAACTCGGCACGCTCCCAGTACGGGTTGATCACCGGAATGACCTCCCGGTCCATGAAGTCCCGCACCTCGTGCCTGAGCCGCTGCTGCTCCTCCGTGAGGAGGTCCCCCAGCAGGTAGTAGTCGGAGTGCTCGGGGCCGCCCAGCACCGGCGGCTGTACCACCTGCCCGTTCCCGTTCGGGCCCACAGCGCCCAGGACGCCCTCGCCCATGCCTTCCGCCATGCCGTGTGTCGCGTTCATATGCTGCGTTCCTTCCGGGCTGCGGAAATCGGATCGCGTCTGATCGCGTCCCTGAGAACGACGCTAGGAGTCGACCGCAAGACGGGCATTAGGCGCAGAGCACCAACTTCAGGTGAAAATTGATACTCGTGGCCTGTTTGCCCGGGACGGCCGCCACTGGTCAGCTCTCAGCCGTGAGCTCACCTCGTGGTCTCGTCGTCACTCTGTGAGTGCACTCCGAGGTCATGGCGCATGGCGCTCCTCATGGCCCGGAGCATGTCCCAGATCTCCGCCTGGGCCCGGGCCGCAGTGGCCGGCGTCTCCCCGGGCGCGGGCTCTCCGCGTTCGAGGCGCTTGACCTGGCCGTAGACCTTGTTCAGGGCTTGATTGACCGCACTGGCACGTGCGAGCACCTCGCCGGGGGCGATCATCTGTGCTTCGGAGTACCGATCGCGATGGATCCTCTTTGCTTCATCGAGCGCGTTCCTGTCCGGTTCCTCGATGCTGCGTTCCCGCATGACATGCAGATGGTGGTTGAGCGCTGTGGTGAACTGACGGGCGTCCCGGTTGAGCTCCACGTAGCAGGTGCGTCGGAGGAGCAGGTTCTCGCGAGCCTCGTCGTGGTCGCGAATCAGCTCTATCTCCCGACGTTTTGCCCGTTCGCCGACTCGTTGGGTGAGAAACGACCCACCCAGTGTGCCGGCCACACCTGCCACAGCGATGATCACTGAGCCGAGATCCACAGACCCCCCTTGAAGCCGTTTGCGATCATCCCATCAGGGCTGGCCGTTGCCGCAGTGTCAAGCGCCCGATCCCCGGCTGGATTTAAATGGGTTGGGCCGACCGGCCTCCGTTGGTACCGTCTGGGCAGCCGTGAGACAACGCGAGGAGGTGAGACCCATGAAGGCTGTATCCGTGTGGGTGCTCCCCCTTTTCGTCACGGTGGGCGATTGACGTAGGTGTCGCCGGGAGCGCCTCAGACAAGGCACTCCTGAGAGGCAACACCTGTGAACTTTGTGCATTCCCCTTCGGGTGCGGGCAACCACGCGGTCGCGGTCACGCGGGTTTCGGACATGCAGTGGCACGCCGTGGAGGATGACCGGACGGTCGGCCGCGGCGACGCTTCGCGACGACCCGACGGGCGGCTCTTCATCAGCATCGACGCGTGGCACGGCGCGGTCTTCGACCGCATCGCCGACGCGATGCTGGCGGACCTGCCCACACCGCTGTACACCGTCGTCGACGAGGCCGACCACGATTCGAGGTCCGCCTGGGAGCGGGTCGGCTTCGCCGCCGGACGCCGCGAGTGGGGCTATCTCGTCCCCACCGACCCGCAGGTCACCGGGCTCGGCTCGATGCGGCCCCCGTCAGGCGTGACGATCGTGCCCTCCGGTGAGGCGGAGGAAGGCCCGCTGCGCGCCCTGGACCGCATCATCCGCGACGAGGTCGAGGCCGCCGTCGGATGGCACACGATGCCGGCCGAGGTGCTGCCCTGCCCGGCGGGGACCACCCTGGTCGACCCGTCGAAGTACGCGGTGGCGCGGCACTTCGGCCAGTACGTGGGACTGGTCCGGGTGGCGCCGCTGATCCGGCAGCCACGGATCGGGCTGATCGCCGTCCGGGCCGACAGGCATCGCCGCGGTATCGCCCGGGCGCTGCTGGCCCACGCGCTGGGTTCGCTGCACCGCTCCGGGACCGCTTCGGCATGGGCTGAGGTGAACGAGTCCAATGCGGCGGCCACGGCCCTGTTCGAGAGCATCGGCGCCCGGCGCGCGGCCAGGACGCTGGAGCTCGTCCGCCGCTGACGCCGCATTCGATTCCTACCAATTACACCGTCACCGAACGGGAGAAGTGAGAGACCGTGACAAAAGCAGCAGGGGGCGTAGAAGTCGAAGGCACCGTCATCGAGTGCCTGCGCAATGCCACCTTCAAGGTGGAGCTCCAGAACGGGCACACCGTGCTCGCCCACATCAGCGGGAAGATCCGGAAGAACTACATCAAGATCCTCCCGTACGACCGGGTGCTCGTGGAACTCAGCCCCTACGACCTCACCCGCGGCCGGATCCGCTACCGGTACAGGGCGTAGCGGAAGGAGCAGGCCGGCCAACCGTAGGAACGAGCCCTGCGTTGGCCGGCCGTAGGGGTCCGAGCTCACTCCTGGCGATCAATTGCCGGATACGTTCTCTAGGCAACCCACGTGCTGGTCAGCGCCTGCACGGTCGAGCCGTCGAGGTCCTTCAGCTTCGTCCCGGCGAAGGCGCGCGCGGTGTCGGAGGTGAGCACCCGGAAGGCCGGGCGCTCGGCCGCGAGCAGGTCGGCAATCTGCGCTGCCACATCCTGCGGCGTCTGCGCGTTGGCGAAGGCGCCGCGGGTGCGGTCCAGATAGGCGGACAGGGCCGGCGCGTACGGCCCGGCCTGTTCGAGTGCGTCGTCTCCCAGGCCCACGTTGCTGACGAACTCGCTGGCCACCGCACCCGGCTCGACCACGCTGACGGACACGCCGACCGTGGCCGCGACCGGCGCGAGGGACTCCATGAAGCCCTCGACCGCGAACTTGGCGGCGCAGTACGCCTCGTTGAAGGGCTGGCCGATCACTCCGCCGACGCTGGTCACGGTCAGCACACGGCCCTTGCTCGCCCGCAGCAGGGGCAGGGCGGCCTTCGTGACGTGCAGCACGCCGAAGAAGTTGACCTCCATGACGGCGCGCACGTCCTCGACGCTCTCCTGCTCCAGGGTGCCGACGTGGCCCGCGCCCGCGTTGTTGACGAGCGCGTCCAGCCGGTCGAGGCCGGCCAGGCACTCCTGGACCGTGGCCGGGTCGGTCACGTCCAGGGCCCGGACGTCGACGGCGACCCCGGCTGCCTCGGCCGCCGCCAGCAGCGGGCCCGCCTTGGCCGTGTCCCGCATAGTGGCGATCACGCGCCAGCCGCCGCGTGCGGCGGCGACGGCGGTGGCCAGGCCGATGCCGGAGGAGGTGCCGGTGATCAAGACGGTCTTGGTGCTCATCGGGGATGATCCTGCCTTACTTATGATCCATGACTACTATGAGTCATAACTATGCGTCGAGATATTTCATGATGTCAAGCACATCGGTAGGCTGGGTGTCATGTCCAACCAACCGGATGAGCTCACCAGGGAGATCGTCGGCCTCTTCGCGGCCATCAACCGCCGCTACACCCAAGAGTCCGAGGCCGCGGCGGCGGCCCACGACATGACCCCGCTCCAAGCCAAGGCGCTGCTCGCCGCCGGGGATCCCGTCCCGACGCGCCACATCGCGGACCGGCTGCACGCGGAACCGTCCAATGTGACCGTGATCATCGACCGGCTGGAGTCCCGCGGCCTGGTCGAGCGCAGCCCCGATCCGGGTGACCGCCGCGTCAAGCGCGTCGCCGCCAGCACGGCCGGGCGCACGGTCGCCGCCGACCTCCGCGCCCGCATGCCCTTCGCCGCCGAACCCCTGGCCCGGCTCACCACGCAGCAGCGCGAGAGCTTGCGCGAGCTGCTGCAACTGATCCTGGAGACATGACAGCAGCCGAAGGCATGGACTCAGCGGTCCCGGAGCTCGGACGACAGGTGCTTGAGCTGCAACACGGGCCGTTGAAGTGACGGGTCGACGGAGGAGTAGAGGCTGAGCCGGAAGGCCCAGGCCCCGCCCTCCGTCGCGGGCTGCTCGCGCCCGCTCCAGTCGACGAGTGCCTGCGTGAGCGTCGGGACCGTTGCCGAGCCGTACGTTCCCACGGTCGACTGGACGACCGGCAGCAGCGCCGACACCGGCTGGTCGCAGGCGACGAGGGTGTACTCGTACCGCGCGCCGATCGCGACCGTCCGACCGGCCGGGTCGGCGTCGAAGACAGTGTCGAACATCGGCGCGAGCGGATTGTGGTCGGGCGGACCCCAGGGGCCGATGGCGATGGCGCCGGTGAGGTCGATGAACGGTACGACCGGCTCGGAGTAGCCGACCTCCGGCGTCCGGTAGACGAAGGACGGCACGGTGTCCGGCCAGCCCTCGCCGAGCAGTTGCGCGTTGCGGGTGACCTGGGCACTGGCCGACGCGCTCTGGTAGGCCGCGATGTGGACGCGCGGGAAGCTGAGTTCGAAGGTGAGCAGCGTGAACGCCTCGACCGCCTGGAGCGGGAACGCGTAGCACCGGCAGTGGTCGGCGTCGGCGCACCCGCACACCTCCGGATCGACGGGCGTGAGCTCGTGGCGCTCACCGGCCGCCGTGACGCACACGATCTTCTCCGGCCAGCCCGCCTCGCCCGGGCCGGACTCCACCGTGCGGGTCAGCCGCAGCGTCGCGTACCAGCCGTTCTCGGCGTCGAGACCGAGTGCGTACCGGTAGATGTGCGGGACCGGTCCACCCGCCGTGGCTGCGCTCACCCGCACAGGCGCGGGACCGGCTGCCCAGTGCGCGGTCCAGGCCTGCGCGACGGCGGCGGCGAGCGTCCGGTACGTGCCCAGCGCGTTCGTCATGGCGGTGCGTCTGTCGGGGTCGGCGCCTTCCCAGTCGGTCAGCCCGGCGAGCAGGCCGAGCAGCGGAGCGGAGACCGCGGTGTACTGCGCCAGGGCACCGAACAAGTCGTCGTCCGGTGCGCCGGCGGGCGTGCGGCTCGACTGGTTGTAGGTGACCCGGAGTTCGACGGTGTCCTGCTCGGCCGACTGGTGCTGCACCGAGAACCGGTACTGCCAGTACAGTGCGTCGCTGAGCCCGGCGGCGGAGGTGGGGACGTCGGCGTGCTGGTCGAGCAGGATCGGCATCGGCGGATACGCGCGCAGCGGGATCGGCACCCGCGGCGCGCCGAGGTCGAAGTTCAGGGCGGGCACCGAGCCGGAGGCGAGCGGCGTGACGAAGGTGAGCCAGTCGGACCGGTCGTAGCCTTCGATCTCCCGCTCGATCCCGAACTCCAGCTCGACACCGGAGAAGTCCAGGGTGAGGTCGAGCGCGGCGTGCGCGGCCACGTCGGGGACGGTGACCAGGAAGCTGATCTGCGAGTCGCCGTCGGCGAGCGGGACCTTGCCGTTCGACACCGTCGCGGTCCGCAGGTGTGCCGGGACGTTCTCGTAGCCGACGACCGGGTTACCGGACAGCCGCGCGTACTGGTCGGCCCACGGGGAGGCCGCGCTGGTGTCGTACTGGACCACGGCCGAGGTCGCGTAGCCGCGGGTCAGCGAGACGAGCAGCTCCTGGCGCAGCTGTTCGACAGCCGCCGCGCGCTTGGGATCGGATCCGGCGTCCGGCGCCTCCCCGGCGAGGACGTAGTCCAGGCCCGCCGCGACAGCCCCGGCGAGTGTCTTCTTGATGCCGATGATTTCGTCGAGCACGTTCCGGCCCAGTTCGTACGCACCCTGGACGTACGCGGCCGACAGCAGCAGCTCCACGTCCGCGAGGAACCCCTGCGCCCAGAGCTCGAGGTCGATGCCCTGGTAGTCGCGGGTCTGCCCCTCGGTCAGCAGACCTGTCCGGACGTCGAACCCGGGGGTGTACACCTGCTGCCGTGCGATGAGCGTGGTGGCGAGCGGGCGGATCGCAAAGGTGCGCGGCTGCATGGTGCCGGCGACCTCGATCGGGGGCTCGATGCTGACCCTCTCGATGCCACCGGTGCCGAAGACGACTGCCCAGACATCGGTGTCGGACGTCCGGCCCGGCGCCGTCGCCAGCCGCAGCACCGGCACCGCGCGCTGGACCTGCTCGGCGAACGCCGCCAGGGTGAGCGCATCGTTCTGGGCGGGGTCGGTGCTGCGGCCGGCGGGGACGGCGGTCGCCTCGCGCGTCGCGGACGCGGCGAGTGCCGGGTCGACCAGTGTGGGCTCGCGGAAGAGATCCAGCGCCACCGTGACCGGGAAGACGGGCTCGGGAAACGACCACTGGACGCCGTCCGGCGTCGACTTGCCGAGCCGGCCGGTCAGGCGGGCAGTGGCCGGTGGGACCACCACGCGCGCGCCGGGGCGCAGGAATCCGGTGTCGGCGTTCGCCGTGACGATGGCCTCGATGCCGGTCGTCACGCCGCGGCGACGGAACCTCGCGACCACGGCGGTCAGCGTGTCGCAGGCCGCGGTGGTCTCGGTGGGCGCGGTGCCCTCCGCGCCCGGCTGCTGCCCGCGCAGCACCTGCCCTGGCAGCAGCAGACCCGGCGTGCCGGCGTTCGCGGCGAGCAGCGCGACCGCGGTGACGCCGAACCGCTGGGCGGCCTCCTGCGGTGTCACTCCGGCCGCTGCGGACTGCGCGGGGAGCACGCCGGGCGGGCAGACCAGCAGCGCTCCGGTCGCGAGCACGTCGGTCCGCTCACCGATTGCCGCGGCGAGTGCGGCGAGGTCGACCGGCGGGCTGAACAGCGCGCAGACCTCGGCGAACGAGGCGGGCGCAGCCGTCGTCACCGACTTGCTGCCGACCGTGATGGTGACGCCGGACGCGATGGTCTCCGGCATCCCGGCGTTGACTTCGACCAGGCCGGCACCGGGGAAGTGTGCGGCGAGGACGGCGAGCGAGTCGCCCTCGCGCACGGTGTACGGCACCCGCAGGGCGTCGGGGTCCGCAGGCCACGCCCACATCCCGGGTACGACCGGGGGAGAGCCGGCCGAGACGGCGACCGAGCCGTTGTGCCGCAGCAGCTCGCCGGGTGTGGTGGCGTTGACGGCGGCGAAGTGCCCGAGCGTGTCGCCCGCCGGCACGGGCGTCGGCGTCGTGGTGAGGAACACCGGGGTGCCCGGGGTGAAGAGGTCGACGGTCGTGGTGTTCAGGGGCGCGAGCTGGTCGGGTGTGAGGCCTGCCCGGTTGTCGCGCAGGGTGTCGCCGCTCTCGACCAGGTAGCCGGTGACCTCGAGGGACGCGCCCGCACGGAACATGCCCGGCTTGTCCGCGTTCAGCGACACCACCTGCGCGGCGTCGAACGGGACACCGAGGTCCCGGAACGCCGACTCGACGCCCGCCAGCGTCGCTTCGCTGGCCGGCCGGTCGAACGAGACCTGGACCTTGACACCGTTGCAGTCGAAGACGAACCCCGGGGTGAGCAGCCCTGGGCGGTCCTGATTGGCCGTCACCAGCGTTCTGAGGGTGCAGCGCAGCGCCGCCGCGAGTTCGCCCGCCTGCGGTGAGTCGGGCGGCACCACCGCCTTGCGCGGCGGGGTGACGAGCTCGGCGGACGGGTTGAGCGGCAGCACGGTGTTGTCCTCGTCGAGCAGCACCTGTTCCGGGTCGAGTGAGGGCTCGACCCTGGCGCACAACCCGGCGATCGTGTCCTGGTTGCGGAACGCCGCGCTCACCGGTACCGCCAGTTCACCGGCGTCGAGGACGGCGCTGATGACCGCGTCCGCGTTCGCCGCGCCCAGTTCGTCGAAGCCGACGCCGTACGTGGTGCAGAGGCTGTCGAGGGTCGCGGCGTCGGCGGCGGGTGCCGAAGCGATCTTTGCGAGCGAGTCGAGCAGCGCGTGGGCACCGATGACGTACCGGGTCAGCACGACCATGTCGACGGGGAGCGGGGTGGGCGCCGATCCGGGCTTCTGCTGGAGCGAGGTGAGCAGCGCAGCCCGGATGTCGGGCTGGATGACCTGGTAGTAGACCGGCACCAGGCGGTCCCGGTCGCGCATCGCCGCGTCGGCGGCGGCGCTGCCGGGGTCGGCTGCGCCCGGCTGGTAGGTGACGGCCTGGAGGCCGACGTCGACGGCGAGGTCCGCCAGGACGCCCGATGGCTCGACGGTGTAGCGGAGGGTGGTCGACGGCCAGGCGCCGACGCCGATGACCGGGTCGGTGTAGCGGACGGGCACGGGGGTCTGGTCCGGACTGCCCGACCGGTTGCCGAACACGTCCTCGAACCACACCGAGACCTGGCTCTTCGCGCCTGCGGTGATGCCGGCGTACGGGTTGCCCTCGGGGGGCGGTGCCGTGGGCACGGCCGGGCCGTGCTCTACGGCGAACCGGCTGATGTCGACGATCCGGGTCAGGTCCCAGACCTCCTCGGCAGCCTCGCTCGCCACCAGGAACCCGAGTTCGTCGGTACCGTCCGCCGGCTTCGGTGACACCGCCCGGCCCTCGCCGCTGCCGCGGAAGCCCGTTTTCGGGTCCAGTTGGAAACCGAGCAGCCCGTACAGACGGCGCAGCCGGCCCTGCGGGGTGTCGTCGGCCTGCGGGTTGGCGAACCGCGCGGTGAACCCGACCTGACCGGGGTCGACCGAGGCGGCGGGCCGCAGCTCGGGCGGGTTCACCGCGCGCGCGGCGAGCGCGACCGACGCCGGATCCACCCCGTCCCCGACCACCGCGACGTTGGTGAAGGCGAACAGGTGCCGGTCCGGTGCGGCAGCGCTCTGCGACGAGAGCTGGACCAGCAGCGACAGCTGGGCAAGCCCGTCCTGGTCGAAGATCGAGTCGGGCACCTCGCCGCGGTACTGCATCCAGTAGCCGCCACCGCCCACGACGCTGCACTCCCACAGCAGCGTCAGGAACCGCTCGCAGTCGGCGAGGGCCGCGAAGTGCTGCCCCGCGGTGGCGCTTTCGGCCGTGGGACCGCTGCGCGTCTCGGTGGACAGGTTCGTCTGGACGATGAAGGTCCGGTCGGCGACGAGTGGTGTCGAGGTCAGACCCGGGCTGAGGCCGGGTGACGGCGGCAGCTTCCAGAGCAGGGTGAGCAGCGGGTGCTCGCCGGGCGGCGCCGGTGGGAAGGCGCCGGTCGCCGGCTTCTCGGGGATGCTACGCAGGTACTCCAGAAGCTGCGCGATCCGCTGCCGGTCGGCGGTGTCAGCGCCGAGCACCTCGACCGTCCCCGGGAGGCCCGGAACGCGGCGGACGGCGAACGAGACCAGCGTCGCCCACGCGTAGGAGCCGAGCTCCGTGTAGCGGGCGTCCGCGCCGGTCTGAGGTGTCGTCTGCTCCAGCAGGAACTCCGAGTCGCTGCGGTCCGACCCGGCGCGCGCGATCAGGTCGTTCGGCAGCGGCCACAGGGAGGGTGGGCCGGAGGGCTCGGTGGGTAGCTGGACGGCGGTGGTCGTCTGCCACGGGATCACCTGCGTGACGGCGTGGCGTGCGCCGATCTCGTGCGAAAGCGGCAGGGCCGCGAGAGGGCTCTCGATGACGGGCACCAGACCGGTCGCCGGGTACTTGTCCCGCAGGTCGGCGGCGGTGATCGAGATGACCGCCTTGTCGGCCTCGGTGGCGTCGAGCCGGATCACGCCCTCGTGTACGGCCGAGTCGGCGAAGGTCAGCCAGTCGGCGGGCACAGCCTTGTCGACGGTGATGGTCACGACCGGGTCCTTTGAACCGGCCGGGGGCGGCGGCGGGCCGGTGACCTGCTGGCCGATCAGCTCGTAGCCACCGGTCATCGGCCCGACGGCGTGGTACTCGCCGTCGACCCGGACCGGCGCGGGCAGACGCAACCCGCCCAGCGCGAACCGCGCGACCTGGCCGCTCACGGTCGACATGGCCGGGCCGTCGTGCATCGCGGTGATGAGCTCGTCCACGGCCATCACGGGCACGTCGGGCACGGTGAGCCGCCGCTCGGGCTGGGCGGCCAGCACGCCCGTGTCGAAGGCCATCCGCTCGGCGAGGTCCGCGAGTCCGAGCCCGTACCGCTGGGCCAGCGTCAGCAGGGTGAGACCGGAGGCCGTCGTGCCGACCGCGCCCGGCACCTCGACGGTGGCCAGTGGTACGAGCGCGTCCGCGGCGGCGGCGTAAGTGTCGAACCGATCCGTGGGGAGCAGGAGCCGGTCCTGGAGCGAGCGGAGCGTGTCGTTGGGCAGGACCATGGCCGTGGCGTCGGCCGGAAGGTGGACGCCCTCCGGGTCCACCGGCTCGTTCGCCCTGCGTACCGCCTCCAGCCAGTCGGCGAACGGCGTGCCGGGCACGACGTTCTGGATCAGCGCGGCGTACGCGGCGACATCGAGGACGGTGTCGCCGGGCAGGGTGGTCCAGGTGAGGGTGGTGGTGCTCTGGTAGGCGTCGGGCACCTTGAGGGTCGGGGGCAGCGGCTGCGCCGGGTTGCCGTTGAGCCGGTCGATCGCCTGCTGGTACCAGTCGGCGAGCGGCACCTCGCCCGGCTGCGTCAGCCCGAGCCGGACGTAGAAGACCGCCGCGGTGTCGTCGACGGACAGCCCGGCGTGCACGAACCCGGGCAGCGGCACGGTCGCACCGGCGCGCAGCAGCGGGGTGGCGTCGCGCAGGTGGTCGAGCAGCGCGGCCGGGTCGGCCTGGTAGGCGTGGGCCAGTTGACCGAGCGACTGGCCCGCGCCGAGCTGCACCGGCAACGTGCCCAGGGTGACCGAGGTGTCCGCGGCGACGGGCCAGTTGGGGTTTGCGACGGCGATCGACTGTGCCGTGACGCCGAGCGTGACCGTGAGGGTGTCACCGGCCTGCGCGGCGGTCAGCCGGTCCGGCAGGCCGGGGTTGAGTGCCAGCAGTTCGGCCGCCGATACGCCGAGGGACGAGGCGAGGCGGTCCGCGCTGTCCCGGGCGGCGACCTCGTACGGCGTGGTGGCCGTCCCGAAGCTCGCCGCGATGGAGTGGAGCGAGTCCTTCTCCTTCACCTCGTGGGGGAACACGGTCAGCAGGTTCACGGCGGCCTGCGCGGTGGCGCGGGCGACCATGCGCAGGTAGTCGCGCAGCACGAAGGTCGCCATGGATGCGCTGGGCTCATCCGCCACGGCGAGGGAGGAGGCGCGGTCGCCCGGCGGGACCGGGTCGAGCTCGGCGAAGTACGCGACCGCCTCGGCCTCGTACGTCGCGTCGATCTGCTGGTAGGTCGCGAAGTCGCGGTCCCGGTCCGCCGGGTCGGGCAGGCCGGTCGAGGTCCACTTCAGTACCGGGATCATCGGGAACGGCGTCCCGGAGACGTCGTCGGCCGTGTCACCCGTCGGCGTGCCGCTGATCCGGAGGTGGATGTTGTTGGTGAGGAAGCCCTGGATGTTGGTCCAGGTGAAGCCGTCGTTCTCGGCCTCGACAAGGGCCAACTGCTCGACCAGCTCCAGCAGTTCGTCGAGCGTGACCGTCGGCGAGGAGACGCCGAGCGCGTCGAGGGACCAGCGCAGCAGGCCGTCGGCGAGCCGGTTGAACGACGTGTCGGCGGCTGTGTCCGCGCGCGGGTTGCGCGACACGTCGGGCCGCTCGGTGTGGGCGATGGTGACCGCGTCCACCGGGACGGCGTTGTCGGCGAGCAGCATGACGACGAGTCGGTAGTCGGGCTCGTCGTTCGACGGCGGCGTCCGGCCGGTCCAGTCGACCGGGACGTTCGCGATGGTGTAGGCGGGGACGAGCGTGAGGTCCGCGGTCCGCGGTCGGCCGTCGGGGAAGACGTGCGCGTTCGGGTCGAAGTGCAGCCGGTACGGCGGCTGTTCCGCTGCCGCGAACGCGGCCAGTGCTCTGCGGGCCGTGAGGCTGCGGCGGGCGACGCCAGGGGCGAGCCGCCACGGCGGCGTGCTGTCGGAGCCGATCGTGAACGAGGTCTCCAGCGTCAGCGAGAACGAGAACGAGACCGTGATGAACAGGATCTTCACGCTGGCGCTGGCCCGCACCGACAGCTTCAGTGCCACGACGGTCGCCCGGTACGCGGCCAGTTCGACGGTCGCCATCGCGGAGATCTGCAGGTTGAGGTCGAGCCGGACGACCTTGAAGTCGACCGTCGCGTACAGCTGGCCGACGATGCCGACCGTGCCCCGGCACGCGTAGTAGAGCTCGGTGCTCCTGCCGTCCTCGTCGGGGTGGAACCACGCCAGCACGCCTTCGAAGATCACCACGAGGTTGACGTACATGCTGGCCTGGAGCGGGCCGCGTTGGAAGGTGCGTCCGACGCCGATGGACAGGCCGACACCGAGTTCGAGGACCGGGCTGAACGTCCCGTTGGTGATGCGCGGAACCCGGCTGGAGGTGGCGCCGTTCAGCACGCCGACGTAGATGCCGCCCCGGCCGTTGAAGATACCGGCCTCGATCGCGAACGAGTTGGTGAAGTCGCGGTCTGTCGGGAATCCGAGGTCGATCCGGAAGTTGCCGTTGGTGAAGATGTCCACGGTGATCACGCCGAGGGTCACGGACACCGCGCCGAACTGCAACTGCCGGTAGGCGTCGGGGATCTGCAGCCGGGCGTGGAAGACTCCGATGTCGTCGGTGACCTTCTTGTACAGCAGCTCGAAGCTCAGCCCGGCGAGCGAGCCCGCCCGCGGACCGCTCAGCGCCAGCAGGATGCCGTACAGGTCCGGGTCGTGCATCACCAGCTTGACCGCGACCGTGTCCATGAATGTGGCATCGATGCCGAACAGCCACTGGCTGGACGCGTCGAACACCATCGTCGCCGGGTTGATCGGCGGCTTGCCGGCTGCGGGATTCACCGGTCGCATCGCAGCGACCATCGCGTCGACCACGGCGGAGATACTGGTGTACTGGGTGAGGTTCTTCGGCGAGACGTGCTGCCCCAGGCCCAGGTAGCGCAGCGAGAACAACTTCTGTCCCAGGCCGCCTGGTTGGGGCGGTGCCTGGGTGACCGGATCCCAGGTCAGCGGCTTGGCGGCGCTGTCCCCGAGCAGTTGGGCGTCGAGCGCGATGTTCACCGCGGGGCTTCCGGTCGAGCGGTCGTAACTCAGGCCGACGGACTGGATCTTGACGAATCCGAGGTCCAGCTTCAGGTCGTGCTTGACGGCGACCCTCTGCTTGGTCGGGTCGATGGTCAGCTCCAGACCGGTGAGGTTGATGCTGTTGAGGAAGTCCCAGGGCGGGTCGAGCCGGAACGTCGCGTTCGGGTTGGCCAGCGAGACGAGGGACGTGACCAGCTCGCCGAGTGTGCCGGTGAGGCGGAGGGTGAGGATCCGGTGTCGGTCGGTCCCCTCGCCGATCCAGGACGTCGCCGCGCTCAAGGAGAGTTCACCGTAGGCGACTTCGAAGGTGTAGTCCTTGCCCGCGTCGGTGACCGACACCGAGGCGGTGATCTCCAGCTTGTTGAGCGTGAAGGATCCGGACAGGCTTCCGGTCAGCACCGTCAGCGGCTCCACCAGCGGGGTGCCGCGAAGGGCGATCGCCAGGTGCTCGTCAGCGGGCGTGGTGCGCAGGCTGCGCTCGATGTCGGCAGTCAGCAGCAGCCGCAAGGTCATGCCGAGCAGCGTCTCGCCGACCGTCACCCGAAGGGTTCCGGAGGCGGCGTACGGGTAGCCGGGTGCGGTGCTGAACCGGACGCCGAGGTCGGCGAGTTCGATCGCGATCTCGTCCACCCACGGGGCCGGCTTCTGGCCCAGCAGGCCGTAGACCAGACGCGGGAGGTCGACGGCGCCGGCCATCATCGCACCGAAGACCCAGGCACCGTCGCCCGGGTACTCCGCCCGAGCCAGCAGTTCGATCGGCGCAGCGTCTGGAACCGCGATCTCGCCCTTGCCGACGATCAGGCCGGAGACGCTGTTCTGCGATACCTGGACCTGCAGCTGCAACCCGATCAAGGCAAGGGTGACGTTGCCGGCCTTGATGGGCCAGTCGCCGCTGACGGCCAGCGCGGCCGAGTACTCCTTGCGCAGCAGCGAGGCGTAGATGTTCAGTGAATCGCAGGTCAGACCGGCGCCCACGGGCGGTCCGTCACCGCCGAAGAAGGCGCGGAACACCTGCGAGATCGGGATGTCGAACGGCTCCTTGGTGGTTGCGGTGAACGCCAGGTCGGGCAGCGTCAGTTGGACGGCCACCACGATGTCGTCCAGGCCTGCTCCGGTCAGGCTGCCACGTTCCGCCGCCACGACGTACGGGCCCGCGGCGCCCAACGAGGAGCGTCTCTTCTCGCCGAACCGCATCGTTCCGTAGACCGCACCGGTGACCAGCGTCCGGCCGGACGGATCGAAGCTGAACACCCAACTGGTGCCGACCTGCTCGATGGTCAGGAAGGGCACCGGTGGGTCCCACGGCTCCTTCGACTCGATGCGGACCGTGGTGTACGACAGGCCGGGGCCGGGGTTGCCGGAAGCCGGCAGGATGCCGAAGCCGAGGCCCTTCAGGCCGAACACGTCGATCGGCGCGATGCCACTGGGCAGCGTGAAGTCCGTGCCGTCCGCGCCGGTCATCGCGATCAGGGCCTGGATTCCCTGTTCCAGCCCGAGCGGGGTGGCGAAATCGATGGACAGCGGCCAGACATAGTCTCCGAAGACCAGCGGGCCGCTGATGGTGACGATCTCCTCCGGCTTGGTCGGCAATGTGACGTCGGCGAACATCAGGACTGCCGAGCGCCGCGCCCCCGCGGCGGGCAGTGGGTACGGGTCCGGGTAGTCCGTGGTCAGCGTCAGACCGACCGCGGAGACGTCCAACTGGGCGAGTTGGAGGCGCACACCAGGGGCGACGGCACGCAGTTCGAGGACCGGCGGCGCGTCGGGCAGGAACGTCACGGAGCCGTCGACGTAGAGCCGGTCGCCCAGGAAGGCGGCGTACCCGGTGAGGATGTCGCTGCCGGGCACCGAGACACTGCCGCGCATCAGCAGGGTGCCGGACAGCCGCGGTGGCGTGCCGGCCGGTACGTTCGTGGCCGTGACTGCAGGCTGCTCCAGGATGAGCGGGCCGAGCACGCCGGCCCCGAGGATCAGTGCGCCGGTGGTGCCTTTGGCGGGGCGGCGGCTGTCCGGCAGTTCGCCGAACGCATCCTCGAACGTCCACGTCGTAGTCGCCGCCGTGCTGCCGAGTTCGAGCCGCAGGGCCGCCACGTCAGTCCCGGCCTGCGGAGTTCCGGTGAGCCGCATGGTCCAGGGAGTGTTGAGACAGTCCGTGGTGGCCGTCAGCCAGACGCTGTCCGGCCCCATGGACACCTGGCCATCACGGACCTCGAGCTGGTCGACGCCGAGCGAACCCAGCAGACCGGAGAGCCCGGTGGGTGCGTCGCCGCGGAGCCGGCCGGACGATGCAGCGTTTCGAAACGCTTCGTAGATGCCGTCGAGTGACATATGGCCTGCCTAGCCTAGGGTTCCGGGGCCTGGACGACGTCCTCATCCGGCCCGTGCATCCCGAACGTCCCGCACGGGCGGAATTCCACCAGCTCCTCCGGCCGCAGGCCCGGGGTAGCCGTGAGCTTGTACACGATGTGGCCGACAAGGAAATCGGTGCCCGCCTCCGGGGCCGCCGCACCGCGCTTCCTCTTCTTCTGCTTTACCTTCAGCTCCTTGATGGTGGTTTCCACCGCGCGATCGGTTGTAAGGGTGTCCCACTGGACCGTGCTCTTTTTCTGGAAGAAGACGAAGGCCACGTAGGTGTGCGACGTGACGGTGCCGGTCTCCGGGATGAACACGTCGATCACCTCCTTTACGGGGTGATTGTCTGTGTTCCATGGGCCGGCGCTCGCCCCCACGTTCTTCGGCTTCATCACCTTGGTGGCGAAATCCTTGACGATCGTCCAGGTGAAGTCCGTCTCCTTGCCTTTGGCGGTGTAGTTTTCGACGGCCGTGCGCAGCGCGCCGTGGTGCGGGATTTCGAGCGCCACGACCTGGGGTGTCAACTGCGTTGTGCCCAGTTTCGTGTTGATCGCGTGCATCGTCTGGAATGTCGCGTCGCCAGGAAGTACGACCGTTTTGAACCCGTTGTCCACGACCACTACTGCGGATGACCCGTTCCTGACGATGTCGTCCGTCACATTGGGGACGTTCAGGTTCGAGATCAGGAGGCGAAATTTCACGTCATTGTGCACGGCGATATGTGTGGGAGCAGTGCTCCCGCCGGGATAGTTGCTCTGTTCCGTTGCACCGAAATTGACTGCAGGCCCGGGGTACTTAACGGCTGCGAGGAATTCGGTCACCGTATCCTGGTTGCCTTGGATCCAAGAGAGTCCACCGATATGCACGCTGTCCACGCGGGCGTCGATTGTCTTGAGTTCTTTACCCAATGCGCCTAGCAGGCCGTTGTGGTCGTCGTCCTGGTGCGAGATGACGACCAGATCAAGCTTCTTGGGTGTTGTCGTCCTCTTCGCGACCTTGTCCTTGATGTGGTTGACGGCATCCTTCCCGTAGGTGGGGCTGCCGCCACAGTCGATCAGCGCGAGGTAGTCGGCCGCAGCCTTCTCGACACCGTCGTCGTAGATCTCGACGAGGGTGGTCATGCCCTGACCGCACCACAGCAGTTTCACCAGTGTCAGACTCGGCACGGTCAGTCTCCTCTGCCGGAACGCAGCACCGCCCGGACCGGCGGTGGCGGCAGGCGCTTCGGGTCGGCGGCCGACGCGTACGCGAGGTACCAGCCCACCTTCGAGGCGCCGCCCTGGTCCGGGTTGCCGAACAGGATCACGTCGTTGTGCCCGGGCGGGAACGCCAGGCCCAGCAGCCGCAGCGCGAAGTCCCGCAGCCGCAGCGTGTACGTCCGCGGCTGCTCCGGCTCCTCGGCGACCAGAAACTCCACCGACTTGAAGCCCATGGTCACCACGCCCTGCAGCGGCAGGTTGACCCCGAGCAGCCCCTCGGCACCCGGCAGCCGCACACCCAGGTAGATCCCCGGGTCGGTGTCGGCCGTGCCCGGGCTCCATGCGACGAGCACCTGGATGGCGAACGCCTTGCTCCCGGCGAGCGCGCCGAGCGAGCCGAGGTCCACGGTGTAGTCCAGCCCGTACCACGGCTGGGTGAGCGTCGACTGGTCGAGCGGCGCGGTGACCGAGACGTAGCCCATGTCGGCGGGTGTCTGCGGCGGTGGCGGCGCGCCCGTCGCGAGCTGCGGATCGGGCGTGGCGATGAGTCCGTTCAGCCGGATCGGGAAGCGGGCGACCAGCGACTGTGCGCGTGCCCTGCTGTTCGCCTGGTCGAACGAGAGGTTGCCGTCCTTCAGTGTGAACCTGGTGGTTCCGGCCGGATCGCCGAGGTCGAACGACATGGCGATCGCCAGGCCGCCGAAGCGGAGGTAGCCGTCCTCGCCGACCGCGTCCACACCCCAGCAGAACGGGTCGAACTTCTCCGGCTCCTGGAACCGCAGGTTGCCCGCCAGCTGGAAGACGGCGTCGACGGTCGCCTTGCCCGACCTGGGGTCCGACGCCTTCGCGGTGACCAGTTGCGTCGACAGCAACTCCGCACTCTGCAGCACGAGTCCGTCGAGCTGGAAGGTGTTCTGCTCGGCCATCGAGAACACGTACGTGTCGTGCGCGGTGCCGTCGGGCAGCTGTTGGCGCTGGAGCGCGCCGTCGAGGATGATGTTGTTCCCGTGCGTGGTCGGCAGCAGCCGGGCGGGCGCGCCGAACAGGCGGTTGACGAGCAGTTCGGCCTTGCTGGTGAACGTCGTGACGACGGAGTTGCGCACGCCGACCGTCAACTGCAGGACGCGGAAGGCGTAGTGGATGTTCTCGCTGAAGTACTGGTCCTCGGGGTTCTGGTAGTCGATCAGCCCGAACATCGCCGAGCGTTCGAAGACCAACTGCCCGTCCGCGCGCCGGTACGGGGTGAGCGACAGTCCGAAGTGGTGCGCGGCGAACTGCTCCGGGTCGATCCCGGCCGCGAGCACCTGGAGCTCGTCCGGCAGCTCGTCCAGCGGGACCTCCGCCGAAAGGGCCAGCACACCGGTCCAGTTCGGGTCCTGGACGACCTGCAGGAACGACGCGTAGGGCGACCCGGCTGGCGCGTCCCGCGCCGCCTTGATGACACCGCGGATCGCTTCCTGGGCGTCCGCCGGCCGGCCGGTACGGGAGGCGGCCTCGGGCCAGGCCCAGGTCGACACGTCCTCCACCAGGTCGGCGATGCAGCGGCCCAGTACGAACTTGACGACGAGGTACGTCGACTCCCGCCAGCTGTCCGGGGAGAGCCGGAACGGCCAGCCCCCGGCGACCGGCGTCAGCCGGCCGCCGTAGCGCAGGAAGACGAGCTGCTCCGCCTCGGTGATCCCGGGACACGCATCGACCAGTGCGGCGATGAATGCGGTTCGGGTGTCGTACTCGGTGTCGTGCATCGCGTTGCGTACCGCGTTGAGGACATTCGCCGGCACGCCGCCGTGGTCCACGGGGATGGTGGCGATGACGTCGAGCGTCGCCGTGGTGAGCTCGTACGCGACCGAGCCGAACTGGTTGAACTCCGCCGGGTTGCCGAGGACCAGGAAGAGGTTGTTGGTCTGCATCGCCTTCCGGAACCGGCCGGTGACCGTGGTGAAGCGCAGGTCCGGCTTCGCCGCCGCGCCGCCGTCGTGGCCGATGCCGAGCCAGCTCCAGCTGAAGTCGGGTGCCAGCCCCACGGCCAGCCCCTGCGGCGTCACGGCCACAACCTGTTCGGCCTCCGGTGCCGGTTCGCCGCCCTCCCCGGGCAACAGCACCGCGCGGCGGGTCGGTGCGATCGCCAGCTGCTCGACGGCGACCGCGTCGGGAACCGCGTCGTCGGCGAGCCCGTGGAACGGCGCCATCGGGAAGGGAGCCTGGGTCGCGGTCGAGGCCGGCACCTCGCAGAAGTCCAGCAGGTCGACCCCGCCTGCCGCAGCCTCCTCGCCGACTGTGTACAGCGGCGCGTCCTCCGGCTGGCTGTAGTACGTGACGACGTCGGAGTCGGCGGCCGACTCGACCGACACCCATGACGTCGTCCCGTGTGACGTGAGCGAGTCGGCGCCGGTCCGGGCCGGGCCGAGCGGCGCGTAGGCCGGCTGCCCGGGCAGGAACGCCAGCGTGCAGCCCTCGGCGGGCAGACCGAGGTATTCCAGACCGGACATGCCGCAGATGACGCGGGAGCCCGCGGTCGCGGCCTCGACGGCGAACGGCCCGTCCGGGACGAGGTAGTAGCCGGCGTTCGCCTTCTCGTCGGAGAGATACGGAGCGAGGTCGAACACCAGCCGGGCCGGGCGCGCCGTACTCGTTCCGGCGGCGAGCGGGCGCAGGTCCACGCCGTGGCCGAGCACCGTGGCGTACCCGGACGGCAGCGCCGGTGGATCGCCCTCGCCCGTCGTGCGTGCGAAGAAGCCCAGCGAGGTGCGCTCGCCGTCCAGTGGCCGCAGCGGATCGATCTGCGTGTGGAACTCCAGGCCGACGTCCTCCGGCTGGCGGACGACGCCGAACCGGACAGTCTTGACGAGGCCCTCGTCCCCGGGCGTGAAGAAGCGCAGGCCGGCGCCGAGCCCGGCGAACGCGTCCCCGCTGCCGGCCGGTGCGTCGACGACGAACCGCCACGCACCGGTGTGCCCGGCTGCCATGCACAGCAGCGTGGTCGTGCGCCGCGCGGGGAACCGGGCCGTCGGCGAGTACAGCGTGACGGCCGACCAGTCGGCCCCGTCGGCGACGGCGAAGCCCCAGCCCGCCGCCGTGTCCGCGGGAGCGACCACCCCGCCCTCGGCCAACGCGAGCCGGTAGTCAGCAAGTTGGAAGGTTGCCCCGTCCACCGCCCAGGTCCCGTCCCGGCCCGCCCGGACGGTCAGCACGGTCGTCACCCACGCGGTCGGCGGCGCCGTCGGGTCGGCGACCCAGAGGAAGCGCGGTGGCCCCTGGGGGGCGTAGTAGTCGAGCCAGGTCCGCAGCGCTGCCAGGAACCCAGCCGAGTCCGTGGCCGGCATGCCGAGGAAGACGTACGCACCACGGCTGTCCGCCCACGTCCGGGTCAGCGTCGGTTGGTCGCCGAGCGCTCCCGGGTCGGAGGCCAGGAAGGCCGCAACGCGGTCCGTCGGGTCCGCCCAGTAGAGCGGTGTGTCTCCGGCACGGGTGAACGTGGGCTCGCTCATCAGCCGAGACCCGTGGCGAGATCGAGACGATCACCGTGCAGCAGCGGCAACTTGAGCACGGCCGGGTCGCGCGGCTGCCAGCCAGGGACGACCAGCCAGTCGCCGGCCTTCCCGTCGGCCACCGCCGCCGCTGTACGCGGCCGGTGCATCGTCACACCGCTCAGCGGCACGGGGACGTCCGACGGCCTCCGGCCCTCGCTCGCGAGCACGTTGCCGAGCGTCGTCCCCACCGGCACCAGCCGGGGTGCGCCGTTCACGCTGATCCGCACCATCGCGCGGACCACCGCGCGACCGCGCAGGTAGGCCGCGGCGACGCCACCGCCGGGCGGGTCCTGCCGGCGGACGTTCTCGGTGGCCGCGTCCAGCGCACCGAGCGTGGTGGCCGCCAGCAGAACGGCGTTCTGCTGGGGCCACAGCGAACCCGGCGTGGTCGTCGGCAGCAGCGTCCTCGGGTAGACCAGGCGCGCGTACGGCAGCCGTAGTGCCTTCGCGAACAGGTCGAACGCGCCCGCGCTGCCGTACAGCTGCCCTTGCCCCGTGGGCGGCCCCGACGGATTCGGCACGTCGACGCCGTTCTGCCGCGCGAGCTCGGCGAGGAAGGCGTCCAGGCCGTTGGTCCAGGTGCCCGAGTTGTCGTAGGACGCCACCTCGTAGTCGGCGACGCCGGCCGTGATGAACCCGGACAACGGGTTGCCCTGGGCGCCCGGCGCGATCTGGTAGCCCTCGTACTCGACGCGCATCACGATGCCCGGGCGCAGGTCGAAGTAGCCGCGGTCGAACCGCAGTCCGTAGGCGAAGTACAGCGTTTCGTCGAACGTCTGTGGCATCGAACGCGACACCGCCTCGGTGAGCGCCGCGACCCCGTACGGAGTGATGCCGACCGGCTGGAGCTGGGCGAGCAGCGCGGCCCACCGCGCGATCACGTCGGGGCGGTCGGTGAACTTCCACACTGGGCTGGTCGCCGGGATCAGCAACGTGTACACGTACGGCCCGGAGTCGCCCGGCGTCAGGGTGAAGCCGAGCGGCAGCTCGATGGTGCCGGTCTGCCGGGTCAGGAACAGCTCCGGCAGCCCGAGCGTGATGTCGGTCGCCGTCAGCGTCGGACCGAGCTGCGGCGCGACGTACGAAGGGCCTGCGAACAGTGCCTCGGTGAACACCGGGACGGGCTGCGACGGTGCCCCGGCCGCCAGACCGGCGAGCGCCCGTACGACGACCGTGGTGGAGGTGTCCCCGATCTCCACCGGCCAGCTGCCGCGGGTCGCCTTCGTGTCGCCGAGCGTGGTCACGGTCTTGCCGACGACCGTGCTGACCCGGTACCCGTCCACGAGCGCTGAGGGCAGCGCGTCCCAGGACACGCGCAGGTCGGCGCCGTCGTACGCCACCCTGAGGCCGGTCGGCGCGACGGTGAGCAGCGCGGCGGCGTCACCGGGTGGGCCGACGGCGACGCCGGCCAGTCCCCGCAGCGCGATCGTGGCGGTGTTGGGGATGCCGTCCGGCAGCGCCAGGACGATCGGAGCGCCGGTGCCCGGTTGGACCGCGAGCTCGACCTCGGCGCCGTCCCAGCGCACCACGGGCTGCACGCCGGTCAGCGCCGGCGACTGCGGTGGCGTCCACGCCAGCGTCACGCTCCGCCCGGCGCCGACGGCCACGCCGGTGAGCCGGGGGCCGGCCGTGACCAGGTCGAGGGACGCCACCGGTCCCCTCGCCACGCCGGCGACCTGGGTGACGGTGGCCCGGCCTGAGGTGAGCGGCAGATCGGCGGTCTGGCCTTGCTTCAGGAGAGCGGTGTCGCCCACGACGGCGCGGAAGGTCCCGTCCGGCGGCCCGCTCCAGGCCAGGGCGACCCGGCCGCCGTCGGCGCGGGCGAAGGTGAGGCCGACCGGTTCGGTGGGCGCCGGGAGCGGCACGGACCACGGCCCGGTTGCCACGCCGTCGACACCGCGGACGGCGACGGCGACGTCGCCGACCGGCACGGTGAACACGGCGATGCCGTCCGGGTCCACCCGCTGAGGCGTGCCCGGAACGCCGTCGACGTACAGCACCGCCTCGATCGGCACGCCTTCGGACAGCTCGCCGGCAGTCGCGGCCACGACGAGGTCCGTGTCGCAGACCACCGACGCGACGGTCGGCGTGGCCGCCACGACCGGGGCCGTCACCGTCGGGCCGGCCGAGCGCCCGGCCCGCCCGCGGACCGACACCGCGTACGCCGCGCCGCGCGGCAGCGGCTCGGGAACGGTGAGTGACAGCGTCGGCGCGGGGCCCAGGGTCTCCCGGCGGACCGGCACGCCGTCGCGGAAGAGCACGGCGTCGTACGCGGTGGGTGCGAAGTCCGGCGGCACCACGTCGATCGAGACCGTCGCGGCGTCCGACGTCACCCGCGTGACGCCCGGCGCTGTGAGCCGGATCTGGAGCGGTGCCGACGGCGGCCCGGAGCCCGCGTTGTTGACGGCCTGGACGACGACGCGGTACGTGCCGGGGCCGACGATGCCGGGCTCCAGCTCGACCGTGGTCGCGGGCGCGTGAACCTCCGTGGCCGGGAAGAACACCCCGCGGTCGTTCAGCACGGTGACCCAGTAGGCGTCCGCGGTGGGGACGCCGGTCCAGGCCACCGAGAGCAGGCCGGCGTCGAACTCGGCTTCGAGCAGTTCGGGCCGCTCCGTCGGCGCCGCGAACCCGGGGCCGTGCGGGCCGATGGACACCAGGTTCTCGCCGGTCCGGATCCGAGCGAGAGTGGCCGCCACCGTCGAGCCTGTCGGAGGTGGCTGCTTGACGACGAAGGATCCGCCGGCGACTGGGACTTCCGGATCCGGCGCGGTGCCGTTGACCACGAGCCGGACCAGGAAGTCGTCGGTGTCCGCGGCCTTCCAGGACAGCGTCAGGGCGCCGGTCACCGGGTCCGTCTCGGCCCGCTCGACCGCGACGGTGTCGGTGACGATCGCGACCTCCGGAGAGAGCTCAGGCCCCGAATTGCCGATGTACATCCCGATGCGGGCCTGGTAGGCCTGCCCAGGCGTCACGTCGAGCGGCAGTGCGGCATTGGTCCCCGACCCGGCCCAGGCCTCTGCCACCGTGCTCTCACCGTTCAATACCTGCACCACATACGCCGGCACGGGGCTCGGCTTTGCCGGCCCGCTCCAGGAGACAGCCAGCACGCCGCTGTCGTACCGCACCCACCTGATCACCGGGGGCGGCTGTGGCCCTGTGCCGCCTGGTCCACCCATGAACCCGCCTCCATGTGCCGACTCGTGTGCCAACGCCGGTAACACGTACTCGCCGGCTGTGTATCGCGGCCAGGACTCCCGGCCGCAAAGCACCCTTGTCGGCATCACCCGAAATCCGGTCCAAGGCTCTTGTACCCGTCAGAGGTGTCCAAACTGCCGCGGGGCATGCTGTGTCCCACGACTGGCCACGCGTTCCGCCCGGCTGGAGCAGTGGCGAGAGCAAGGGGCGGAATCGGACAGGCCGACTGACACGCAGAGCGGCGCGCATGGCCAGCTCTACAGGGCCCCCCGTCCGGCCGGCGCAAGTGTGCCTTTTCCCTGGATGGTTCGTGCATTTCTCGAGCAGACCGGATGTGGTGTGGAGGCGGCAGGGGCACATTGACCTGTGTGGCCAGGGAGAAGAGTCGGCTGTCGTTCCGGTCGGGCCTGGGCTCGTCCCGGGTGAGTGTGGACATGATGCCGGCCTCGCGAGCCACCGCGTGTGGACCGACGCGTGTCGATCGCCGGCGAGGGACGGGGGCTCATGCTGACGTGGTTCGAGGCCACGGTCTGCGGCGCGGGGGGAGGGCTGATCGTCGAGGCTGTCGTCACCTTCGGGCGGCTGCATGCCTGGCAGCAGGCGCGGCACGCGGCGAGAGCAGCGGCGGACCGGTTACCGCCCATCGGCGAGTTCGTCGATCCGCTCGCGGACTCGCTCGCCGCGCTCTTCCGCGTGGCGCTGGGAGGCGCTGCCGCGTGGCTGCTGCATGCCGAGGTCACCGGTGTGTACGCGGCCGTGACGGTGGGCGCCTCCGCGCCCGCGCTCCTTGCCCAGTTGGGCAGCGCGACCACCGTGGCCGGTGCCCTCCGCGGCGGGGACGGCGGAGAGCCGAGCGGCTCGACGTCCCCTGCTGATTCTCCTGGTTCTCCGGAGAGTCTCCCGGCCCGCGAGGAGACAGCTTCATGAGCGCCGGTTCGCTCGCCCAGCGCAGCTGGAGGTCGTTCCTCGGCAGGGGCCGGCCGCACCGCCGGCGAACAGTGGGACGCGGACGCGACGGATACACCTTGCGGCAACGGTTCTGGGCGTCGTTCATCGGCCGGGACCTGCCTCCCACGACCCTCGGCACGGTGCCGACGCCCGAGGCACCGGCCGGCTCCGCGAGGCCGTCGTCCCCGCAGAGCACCCGGAGCCAGGTGCCTGCAGGCCGACTCGAACCGGGGTGGTTCGCGCTGCCTCCGCTGGCGGGAGCCGGTGGTCTGACCGCTGCCGGAGGTGACGCCGTGATCCTCGAAGCGTCGTCCCCTGATGGCGGAGCCCGGTTCCTGCTGCGCAGTCAGGGGACCGTCCGGCCCGAGTACAGGCTGGAGTTGGTCCTGCACGGCGTCGATGCCGCCCGGCCGCTCGTGTCCTCGGTCCGGTACACAACGGCGAGCGGCAGTGAGCAGGTGCTGCTCGTGCCCGTGGTGCAGCGGCGGTTCGGACCTCCCGCCTCGTTGGTCCGACTCCCTGGTTTCACCGTCGGCCCGGCGTCCACGGAGTGGACGGCCCATGCTCCGGCTCCGGTGGCCTCGAGCACCGCCTGGGACGCCCAGACGGTTGCCGCCTCGGTTCGCGCGGCGCTCAACGAGGCAACCCGCGATGCCTGGCGGCAGGTGCGGGAACTCGTCAGTGACGAGCTGCGCAGGGCCATCGACGGTGAGCTGTCGTGACGACGTCGAGCGACCGGCGAGTCTCGTTGCCGGATCGGGCAGCGCTCGAGCGCGTGGTCGAGGGTGCGACGAGCCCGCAGGCCGTAGTGCAGGAGCTGCTCGGTGCACGACAGCTGTGGTGGCAGTACTGCAGCGAAGCAGTTCTCACCGATCCGTCCTGGTTGTCCGACGGCCGCGGCGAGGACCTTCGTGCCTGGCTCAACGACACGGTGCCGGGCCGCGCGACGGACTCGGTGACGACGGCTGACCACGCGTGGCTGCTGGGCAGAGCCCTGACCGCAGCCGAAGACCGGGACGGGGGACACGACCGGGGACGCGACGGGGCGCTGAACCTGTTGGCGGAGGCGTGGCAGCAGAGCAGGCTGGTCTCGGCGGACGCCGCGCCCGGGCCGGCGCAGCTGTCCGGCAAGGGCCTTGAAAGGCTTTCACCGCGCGTCGCGGGAGGACTCAAAGCCGTCATCGAGCGGATTGAGGCCCGTTGCGACACCACGGTCGAGCACCCGGAACGGACGGGTCCGACGAGCGTGCTGGTGCTCGCCGCGCTACTGATGGCAGGGGCAGAACCGCGCAGGCGGCCCGTCGTCAGCGTGCCGGTGGTGTTCGGGCGATCTGCCGGTCCGACCGGACAGGACACGGCGGAGGCGGAGGAAGGCGTCACCGGCGTTCTGGAACTGCGTGAATTCCCTGCGGGCCCCGCTGGGCTGTATCCCGATCCCCGGGCGATGGCGGGGGTGCGCAGCCCGAACGGGCAGTTCGCCGACTCGCTGGGCCACGCATGGAACGCGGTCGGCTCCCGGCGCGAGGGGCGCTGCGTGCTGTGGCGGCTCGTCGTATCCGACGATCCACTGCCTCCTGCGCAGATCGAGGACCCCTCCCTCGGCGCAGCCTTCGCGCTCGGCCTGCGCGACCTCTTGCGATACCCACCGTCGCGCCGGCCCAGCATGGCCTCGCTTCGCCGTGCTTTCTACGGGCTGCGACCGCGGACCGCAGTGACCGGCGCACTCGACGGAGGCGGGCGCCTCCTCCAGGTGAGCGACATGAACGCCAAGCTGCTGGCCGCACGCCGTAAGGGCTTACGGCTCGTGGCACCCGAAGCGAACCGGCTCGACGTCACCCAGGCGCCCGAGCCCGGCGAGGTGAAACTCGCCGCGACCCTGCGACAGGCCGACCGGTACGCCCGCAGATTCCGCACCGGCCGGCTGGCCATTGCCCTGGCCCTCGTGGCCACCGCCACCACCACCGCAGTGGTGGTGACGCAGCAGGATGCGGCAGCCACTCAGCGGTTGACCACCGCGCATCGACTCGCCGAGGTGTCGCTGAGCCTGCTCCCGAGCGACGTCACGCTTGCCGAGCTGTTCGCAGTGCAGGCATACCGCTACCACCCCGATCCGCTGACCCGCACCGCACTGTTCCAGAGCGTCACCGCCAGCCCTCATCTGGCGGGCAGCGT
Organism: Streptomyces sp. NPDC002671; assembly: GCF_053592475.1. Lineage (NCBI taxonomy): Bacteria > Bacillati > Actinomycetota > Actinomycetes > Kitasatosporales > Streptomycetaceae > Streptomyces > Streptomyces sp. NPDC002671. The sequence goes on along the minus strand of NZ_JBSFVU010000018.1, from coordinate 115,453 downwards.
TCAGGCAGGCGGTCCGGTCTCCGCGCTCGCGAGTTCGACGGACGGACATATCGCGCTCGCCGGAACCCGGCAGGGCGAAGTGAGGCAATGGACGCTCACCGGGACGACGGCCGGCCGGGAGAGGCGACTCGGCCGACTGCCCGGATCCGTCACCTCCCTCGCGGCCGATACCGACGGTGGCACGGTCGCCGCGATCGACCACAACACGGTCCGGGTCTGGGCGACCGCGCGTCGGACCACGGCCCCGCAGACACCTGCCGGGCAGCACCCCACGGCAGTAGCGGTCTCACCGTCGGGACGCTTCATCGCCGTGACAACGACGACCGGGGTGTACGCCGCCCCGCCCACGCTGTGGGTGCTGGACCGGACCACGGGGAGCACCCGGCACCTCAAGCTCCACATGGACTCGGACGCCACGGCCCTCGCCTTCTCCGACGACGCGAACGTGATGGCCTTCGAGAGCGCCTACGGTTCCTGGCAGCGGACGTCCCTGCCGGCACTCGCCCGGACTGCCGGAAGCACCGTCAGCTTCGGTGTCACCTACCAGGCATCCGCCCTCGCCCCGGACGGCAGCTACTTCACCTACACCAACGGATCCCCGACACTGCCGATCTGGCCGTCCAAGGGCGCGCCCGACGTCGACAAGCCGGCCTTGCTGGCGCGGACCCAGGCCGGTCATCCGGCGACGGCGCTGGCGCTCAGCCGTGACGGCTCCTGGGCCGGCGAGGCCGTGGGCAGCACCATCTACGTGTCGCGGACCGCCGCATCGGGCCAGACACCTTCCGCACCCATCTCCCTTACCGGGGCCGGGACTGTCTCCCAGGGCGCTCTCGCCTTCCTGGGCAGGGACGGGACCAGGCTGCTCTCGGCCTCCGGCGACATGGTGAGTCTGTGGGATCTCGGGCAGTACTCCCGGGTCGCGACGGGAGTGGGAACGACGATCCCCACTTCGTGCAACGGCTGTGGGGGACCGCGTGTCGCCCTGTCCCCGAACGGCCGTTCCGGAGCGGTCATCGACGGCTTCGGGAACACGCTCACTCTCCTGGGGCTGGATCCACCCGGCGCCGGCGGGAAGTCCTTCTCGTCGAACGGGCAGCTGACGGGCGGCCAGGGCTATGCGTCCGTACTGTGGCAGGACGACAACAGCAGAGTCATCGTGATGTCCGCGCTGGACGGCAGTGCCAAGATCCTCTCCCCGTCCCAGGGGTTCCGGATCACGGGCACCTGGCCGCCGGCGCCGAACCCCCTCCAAATTCCCGACCCCGCCGCACTGTTGCAGTTCTCGCCGGACGGCCGGCAGGTGGCCGAGATGGACACCTCGGGCGCCATCCGCCTCCGGGACGCGGCAACCGGAAAGGCACTGCGTCAGCTGGACGGCCCGCGCGACATGGCTCCTACGGGCCGCAGTTCCCAAGTGCTCCCCCAGGGACGGGCGGCCCTGGACTCGACGGCCGGCCACGCGGCGGTGATCGACATGAGCTCCCCGGACCTCAAGAGCGACAAGGTGGTGGTCACCGACACCGCCACGGGCCGCTCGCGGCTGCTTCCTGGCGGAAACGCCCTGGGCGTCGCCTTCGCAGGGGACCGCCTGCTCGTCCAACGGGACAGTGGCGCCCTGGAGGTGTGGACCGCCTCGGGTGACCGGCGCCTCAGCACGCTCGAAGGGACACCTCACATGAGCGTGGGCCCGGCTGTCGGCGGACGCGTCATCGCCGAGAAACCGGACGACGACACCGTCCGGCTCATCGACCTCACGTCCGGCCATACCCTCGGCACTCTTCAGCTCCCGCCCGGCAGCAAAGCCAGGTCGACCGGTCTGGCCGTCTCAGCCGACGGCACCGAACTGGTCACGGCGACGGAGTCCTACGGGGACGTCTCCGGTGACACAGGCACCCTGATCGCCTGGAAGCTCGACCCGAACGCCTGGACACGCGCCGCCTGCACATCGGCCGGCCGGGACCTCACTCCAGCCGTCTGGAACCGGTACATGGGCTCCAGCCCCCCTTCGAACCTGCGCTGCCCCACATGAACGCAGCGCACTGATCGCCGTGCCCCGCAGACCACTCCGGCCACGACCAGATCGTGGACGGGAACCTCGCCCCCGGGATTGGACGCGCACACCATGCCGGAACACAGCGCTCGACTTCTCCGCCGCGCAAGGAACACAGGACAGCGGCGGTCCGCCTCCCGTCGGCCCGGCCTTCCCGGCCGGCACAGGCACAGCCGGATGCCCTTGCGCTCCGCGGCATGCGCCCTCGTATGCCTCATGCTCGCACTCACCGGCTGCACCGGCTCGCAACACCCTGCCGCCCCCAAGAAGAGCGGCACCGCCACCGCGGTGTCACGCTCGTCCCAGGCCGTCGAACTCCCCGGCAACTCCTGGCCGGTCAGACTCGCCATGGCGCCGGACGGCACAGTGTGGGTTGCGGAGACCTCCCTCGGCTTCCTCGCGTCCATCAGCACGAGCGGGCGCATCACCCAGCACCGCCTCGCCGATGCCTTGCACGCTCCCAGTCTCGATCCCAGTTACCTTGCGATCGCCTCCGACGGCTCCGTCTGGTTCACCTGCCCGCTCAATGTCGGACGAGTCGCGCCGGACGGGAGAGTCAGCCTCTTTGATCGACCCCCCGTCGTGTACGGCATCCCCGACGTCATCATCACAGGCACGAACGGCTCCATCTGGTACGGCAGCACCAGCTTCAGGGGCTCGCAGCTGATCCACATCACCTCCTCGCTCTCGGCCACCCGCGTCTCTGTGCCATCGGTCCAGAACCCACTGGGCATCACAGGACTGACGCAGGGCCCGGGCGGACGACTGTGGTTCACCGAGTCCTCCAACAGCAACGACCCCGACGAGGTTGGCTACGCGGACTCGAGCGGGCACACCAAGGTCTGGCCCTTGCCGACTGACGTCACGCCCGTCGGCGCAATTGTCCCCGGCCCCGATGGCGCGCTCTGGTTCGCGGAGACCAATGGCATCGGGCGGATCACACCCAACGGAGCCATCTCGTCCTACCGAACGCCGAAAGTGAAGAACGTATTGACCGTCATTGCCGGCCCCGACCACGCACTGTGGTTCACCACCCCCACGGACCTGGGACGGATCACCACGGCCGGTGTGATCACACTCTGGCCGGTTCCCGGAGCCAAGAAACTCACAGACCTCATCTACGACTCGCGCCACCACGGATTTCTCATCACCGATCCCGAGGCCGCAGTTCTGCGCTGGCTCCCGAAGCCTTAGCGGAACCCAGGGCCCGCAGGTAGCGGCCGGGTCGCGTTCGGGCCCTGCCGGGCCAGCTCACAGGCCAGGATCATCGAACTGGTCGAGAAGAAAGTCGACCGGTGCCGGGCCCGAGGCAGCGGATGCGTCGTGAAGAAGCTGCTCCGCCCAGATGACCTTGCCGCGGGTGGTGTACCGCGTCCCCCACCGCTGGGCGAACTGCGCCACCAGGAACAGCCCCCGCCCGCCTTCGTCGGTGGTCGCCGCGCGCCGCATACGCGGCGAGGTGCCGCTTCCGTCCGACACCTCGCAGATCAGAGAGCGTCCGTGCAGCAGCCGTACGTCGACCGGCGGCGAGCCGTACCGGATCGCGTTCGTGACCAACTCGCTGACGATCAGCTCCGTGGCGAATGCGATCTCCTCCAGCCCCCACTCCAGCAACGTCTCCCGGCAGCGCGCCCGCACCGAGGGAACCAGCGCCGGGTCCGGCGGCACGTCCCACATGGCCACACCCGAGGGCGGAAACTTCCGGGTGCGTGCCGTCAACAGCGCGATGTCGTCGGAGGAATGCGACGGCTTCAGCGCGTCGATCACCGCCTGGCACGTCTTCTCCGGCGTGCGGGCCTCGGACCCGTCCAGCGCCCGGCGCAGCCTTTCCAAGCCGACGTCGATGTCATGGGTGCCGTCCGTCACGAGGCCGTCGGTGTACAGCACCAGTTGTGAACCCTCCGGCAGGGACAGCTCCACGGTTTCGAAGGGGTAGCCGCCCAGGCCGAGCGGCGCCGAGGCCGGTACGCCAGGACAGGTGACCGTCCCGTCCGGGCGCACTACCACCGGCTCCGGGTGCCCCGCACGGGCCATCGTGCAGGTCTGCGCCACCGGGTCGTAGACCGCGTAGAGACAGGTCGCCCCGGTCACGCCTTCCCCCTCGTGGCCTTCCGTGGCGTCGCTCGTGTTCTCCTCGTTGTCCATGCGGACGACCAGGTCGTCCAGGTTCCCGAGCACCTCGTCCACGGGCAGGTCCAGGGTGGCGAAGTTGTGCACCGCGGTGCGTAGCCGGCCCATCGTCGCCGCCGCGTGCAGCCCGTGACCGACGACGTCACCCATGACCAGAGCCACTCGAGCGCCCGGAAGCGGGATCACGTCGAACCAGTCCCCGCCCACCCCCGCCTCCGCGGGCAGATACCGCCAGGCCACCTCCAGTGCGTCCTGCTCCGGCTGCCCCCTCGGTAGCAGGCTGCGCTGCAGCGTCACCGCCATCGCGTGCTCCCGGGTGAACCTCCTGGCATTGTCGATGGCCACCGCCGCCCGCGCGGCCAGTTCCTCCGCGAAGGTGAGATCCTCCGGCTCGAACGCCGGGGAATCCACTGTCCGGTAGAAGTTCGCCACACCCAGCGGTACGTTCCGCGCCTGCAGTGGCACGGCCACCAGCGAACGCAACCCGCACTCCAGGGCCTTCCTGGCGCGCTCCGGATCCTGTTCCCGCCAGCCATGTGCCTGCCGCAGGTCCGCCTCGAGCATGACCCGTCGCTCCTGCAGCGTCCGCATCTGCGGCGTTCCGCGCGAGAACGTGATCACTTCGCCCATCGGATACACCGGCATCATCTGCTGTTCGCCGCCGATCGCCGCCCGGCGCAGATGCCGCCAGCCCTCCGCCGTGGGCTCCCACCCGCGCAGCACCGCTTCGAGCAGATCCACCGTCACGAGGTCGGCGAACTGCGGCGCCGCCACGTCGGCGAGCTCCTGGGCCGTACGCTCCACATCCAGTGTGGTCCCGATCTCCACCCCGGCCTCGTACAGCAGCTTCAGCCGCTCCCGCGCGACCTCGGCCCGCCCCGAGACCGCCGCCAGCTCCGTGGTGTCGCGGAGGGTCACCACGCTGCCTCCCCGGTCGGCCTGCGGGTGCGTCGGCCGCTTGTTCATCGCCAGCAGCCGGTCTCCTGCGAGATGCACCTCATCGGTGATCGCCTCCGGCGACGACAGCAGACGCATGACCGGCTCCGGCAGTCCCAGCTCCCGCACCGGGCGCCCCCGCACGTCCGGCGGCAGTTCGAGCAGCCGTGTCGCCTCGTCGTTGGCCAGCAGCAGTCGTCCGTCGGCGCTGGTGATCAGCACTCCTTCCCGCACCGCGTGCAGGACCGCGTCGTGGTGCGCGTACTGCTGCGCCAGGTCCTCCGGTGCCAGGCCGTGCGTCTGCCGCCGTAGCCGCCGGGACACCAGCGTCGTGCCCGTCACGGCGAGCGCCAGCGCGGCAGCGCCGCTGGCCAGGATGATCGGTAGCTGTGCCATCCACAGTCCCGCCACGTTCCTGACCGTGATTCCGGCGGAGACCAGGCCGACCACCTTGCCGTGCGAGTCGGTCACCGGGACCACCGCCTGCACGTCCGTCCCCTTGCCCGCGGGCAGCGGCGGCCCACCGGCCTGCTCGACGACGGTATGCCCCTTCAGCGCCGGTGCGATGGTGCCGACGAACTTCTTCCCGATCTCCTGCGGGTAGGGATACGTATAACGAATCCCTTCCGTGTTCATGGCGACGACAAAATCCACGCCCGCGCGCTTCCGCGCCGTCTCGGCCTGAGGCTGGAGCACCGCTGTCGGATCCCGGCTCTGCAGCGCCTCGGCCACGCCAGGCGCACTCGCGAACGAGTGTGCCGCGACGACCGACTCCCTGCGCCCCTGTTGCACCGCGTCATTTGCCGCCTGGAGCACCGTGGCCCCCACCGCGGCCACGACCAGCAGCACCACGATCACGACCTGGAGAAGGAACACCTGACCGGCCGCACTGCGCGGGTCCAGCAGGGAAGCGCGACGTTCGGGCCGGCCTCCGACGGGCGGATGACGTTCCGGGCTCCGCGGACGCCCGGAAAATACTTCCATACACCCTTGATAACACCGGATCGGGCCCTTGAAGACGAGCCGGGTGGGCACACTCCGCTCACCAGCGGTCTTCGCACTGTGCCTGGCCACCTGTCGCTGGAGGTCACAGCCGTCCCTGGTCGTCAGGCGTCCCCGACGGTGGCAATGTGGAAGCTGTGAACGCCGGGCACGGCTTGGCTGATGTACGGCAGCTACGGCAGTCGAGCCACGCGCTGTTGGTGGTCCCGATCGTACTCATCGTGTTGATCACGGTGGTGGACCAATTGGTCCCGGGGGACGTCCATCTGGGACCGCTCCTGGTCATCGCCCCTGCGATCACCGCCTCGTTCGCCGGTCCCAGGCTGACTGGGCTGATCGGGTTCCTGGCTGTGGCGGCGCAGGCATACATCGGCTGGCACTTCGGCGTGCTGTTGTCGCGTAACGTGCTGGTCCAGATCCTCGCCCTGGCGGTGCTGTCAGCCCTGACCGTGTTCTTCTGCATGGTGCGCGAGCGACACCAGCGCCAGTTGGCCCAGCTGCGGTCGGTCGCGGAGGCCGCGCAGCACGGCCTGCTGTGGCCACTGCCGGAGCGTATGGGCTCACTGCGGATCGCCTGCCTGTACATGGCCGCCGAGGACGAGGCACAGATCGGCGGTGACCTGTACGCGGCCACCCGCATCACCGGCGGCGTACGCATCATGATCGGAGATGTGCGCGGCAAGGGCCTGTCCGCCATCGGCGAATCCGCCCTCCTGCTCGGAGCATTCCGTGAGGCCGCCCACCGGCACGCCACTCTCCCCGATCTGGCGGCCACTCTGGAGCAGAGCGTGACCCGCTATCTGGCCGACTTCGAGCCGCCCACAGAGGCCGGCGAACGCTTTGCCACCACCTTGCTCCTGGAACTCCCCGACGACGATCACATCATCCGGATGATCAGCTGCGGACACCCCCCTCCCTTGTTGCTCAGCCCCGGTAGCGACCTGACCGTCCCCAGCCTGCACCCCGCGCCGCCACTGGGGATCACAGAGACGGGACCGGATGGATACACCATCGACATGGCTCCCTTCGAGCCCGGCGACACCCTCCTGCTCTACACGGACGGCGTCATCGAGGCGCGCGACGCCGCCGGCCGCTTCTACCCCTTCGAGGCCCGGGCCGCCCAGTGGAACAAGAGCAGCCCCGAATCACTGCTCCACCACATCCAACGCGATCTGCTCGCGCACGTCCGCGGACGCCTCGACGACGACGCCGCGCTCGTCGCGGTCCATCGCGAGCCCGACATCCACCGCCGCCACCGCCACGGGCGCGTCGTCCACTCAAGCGGATTCGGTCACGCCTCCTGACCGGAGTGACAGGATCGGCTCCATGAGCACCGCGACGGACTGGGTGTACCGGGTGGACGAGCCGCACGGTTCCGAGGGCTGGCGTCCCTACGGCGACCATCCCGGGCGTTGGCGGGGGACCGTCACCACCGACGATCCGAACGAGGACGCCCAGTACGTCGCAGCCCTCGTCGTCACCGACCTGGTGACGGAGTGGGACCGCCGGGGTGCCGTCCAGAAGCACGTGCGCGTGATCATCTGGGCGGACGAGGAAGGCGCCGGCCCCGAGGACGCGGCCTTCACGGTTGAGATCCGGCCGGACATCGACGGAGAGTGACGCCTGGCGGCGCAGGTCCGGGCATGCCGCTCAGGATGGCACCGCCTTCTACTATCTGTGACACGGGTTTACGGAAAGTGAGACGGTCCTTCGGTGGCCCACGGTCGGTGGGCGGCCAAGCGGTGACCCGGCCGGGGGACTGTTGGGAAGACAGCTCCTCATGTCCTGTGCGGAGCCGTCTCGAAGCCGTGGGTGAGCAGGCGGACGGCCAGGCAGACCTCCCAGGCGAACACCAGGCCCAGGCCGGCCAGCGGCCGGGGCACCAGGCGGCCCCGGTGGACGGTCCAGGCCAGGACGAGGGTGTTGGCGCCCAGGACCACGTTGGGGCCGAGCAGGAAGGTCCAGTCGTCGACGGCGGTGAGGGCTGAGCGCGATCCCGGTCCCGCACACCGACGAGGCCGAGTTCGTGTTCGCCCTGGGCCTGCTCCTGGACGGCATCGAGCGCCTCCACCACCGAGGCTGGACCCCCTCTGCGCACTAGAGCCACAGGCGTGCCGACTGCTGCGTAGGGGCGTAGGTGTCCCGGTACGGTAGCGGCCGTCGGATAGGAAACGTAGAGCATCCGGTCGGGTCAACCGCGTGGCGTGAAGGACAGCGAGTGGACCACCGAGGTCAGAGCTCAGCGAGGAGAACTGAGGGAGCGTCAGGCCACGATGCCGGTGCCTTGGGCCGTGTACGGACCGCGGCGGAGGCAGCTTGTGCGGGCGGCCGGGCAGCCGTACTGTCCGATTCGGGGTGCTGTGCCAGGCCGCAGACGCATCGTGTCCGTGCCCGGCCTGTACGGCTCGAACTGTTCTCGTGGGGGGATCAGCCGTGAGTGGTGCACGTCGTCCGTGGGGAAGATCCGTACCGCCGCGCCGGGGGCAGGCCCGGCCGTTTGCCAAGGCGGCGGCGGTCGCCGCCGCCGTGCTGGCGGTCCTGCTCGCGCTGTGCGGACCGGCCGCAGCCGGCCCGGTCCGGCCCGGCGCAGCCGCCGCGGGAGCCGGGGACAGCATCGGCAGCGCCGGGGTGCTGACGGGCACCGTCACCGGCGCCCTGGTGAGCGGCTCGAACGACTGGTGGGTGGTCTACGCCGCCTCGCCGGGTGCCGCGGTGACCGTCACGGTGCGCAGCACCGCCGCCGCGAACGCCCCCTGCGCGGGCATCCAGGCCGTGCTCTACGACGCGGACGGCACCCGGGGCCAGCTCAACTCCACGGGCGGGATCAGCGCCGGCTCCGCCGCTCAGCTCGCCGGACGGCAACTCGGCGCGGACCGCTACTACGTGGCGGTGAACACGTGGGGCTGCACCTCGGTCGCCCCCTACAGCCTGGAGCTCACCGGTGGGGGAGGCCCGGCACTCGCCCCGCCCTCCCAGCACATCCAGGCCGGGAGCTCGATCGGCTCGGCCTGGCCCCCGCTGCTGGGCGGCAACTCCTACGGCGGCACCTTGAGCGGCAACGGCAGTGAGGACTGGTACGTCCTCTACAAGAAGGCCGACACCAGCCTGGCCACGCTGCGGGTGCAGAACACCACCGCCGACGCCACCATCGCCTGCGGCGGCATCACCGCCACCGTCTGGGGATCGACCGGCACCGGCAACCAGGTGCAGTCGGTGTCGCTGCCCGTCAACGGCGCGATCACCTTCACCCTGCCCGCGACCGAGGACGGCGACGCGCAGGGGCGGTACTTCGTGGAGCTGGTCCCCTGGGGCTGCAACTCCGGCGGCCAGACCTACACGGTGGAGCCGGAAGCTGCGGCGGAGTGGACTGCCCCGGCCGCGGTGCCGGGCGGCACGCCGGTGGCAGGCACCTCTATCGGCTACGCCTGGCCTCCGCTGCACGGCGGCACGCGCTACGGCGGCACGGTCGACGGGGCCGGCTCCGAGGACTGGCTGGTGCTCTACAAGAAGCAGGACTCCGCCACCGCGACGGTGCGGGTGCAGAACACCACGGTGGACGGCTCCGCCGCCTGCGGCGGCATCACCGCCACGCTGTGGGGGTCCGCGGGCACCAGGGACCAGATCCGGTCGGTGTCGCTGCCCGCCAACGCCACCACCACGTTCACCGTGCCCGGCAAGGAGGCCGGTGACGCGCAGGGGCGGTACTTCGTGGAGCTGGTTCCCTGGGGCTGCAACACCGGCGGCCAGACCTACACGGTGGAGGCCGAATCCGCCGCCGAGTGGGTCGTCCCGGCGCGGACACCCAACGCCGTGCCCCGTGCCGCCGGCAGCGCCTCCGATGCCTGGCCTCCGCTGCCGGGCGGTGTGGCCTCGGCGCAGCAACTGGCCTCCGGCAGCGGACAGGACTGGTACGTCCTCTACAAGCAGGCCGACGCCAGCACCGCGACGGTGCGGGTGCAGAACACCACCGTGAACGGCTCCCTGCCCTGCGGCGGCATCACCGCCACGCTGTGGGGGGCGACCGGCACCCAGCAGCTCAGCTCGGCCTCACTGTCCGCCAACAGCACCTACACCTTCGTCCTGCCCGGACAGGAGGTCGGCAGCAGCGTCGGCCGCTACTACGTGGAGATCACCCCGTGGGGCTGCAACAGCCTCGGCCAGGGCTACACCATCGAGCCGGAGACCGCGGGCGAATTCAACGCGGCCTCCCGGGCCCTGCCCGTCGGCCCGAGCCGTGCCGCGGCAGCGGGGCCGCTGGCGGGCGGCACCAACTACACCGCCACGCTGAGTTCGGCGACGGCCCAGCAATGGGCCTACTTCCACGCCAACGGCGCGGGTTCGCTGCTGGTCCAGAACACCACCACCGGCACCGGCAGCTGCCGGACTCTGCACGTGGCGCTGGCCCAGACCGGCCACGCCACACTGACCGCCGCCCCGGCGCCCGGGACGGTGGCCGCGCTGTCCGTCCACGCCGCGGGCGACTACGCCGTGGAGCTGACCACCGGCGGCTGCACGGCCTCGCCCGCCATCGGGGCGCTGCTGGAGCTGTCCGGCAGCATTCGCGGCCCGGTGCTGACCCTCTCCCCGACCACGCTCAAGACGGCGGCGCTGAACAAGAGTTACAGCACCGCGGTCAAGGCGTCCGGCGGCAAGGCCCCGTACACGTACACCGCCGCCACCGCCCTGCCGCCCGGCCTCACCCTGAACCGCACGACGGGAGCGATCACCGGCAAGCCGACCAAGGCCGGCAGCTACACCTTCATGCTCGCCGTGGCCGACTCCACCAGCCCCACCCATGCCACGCTCACGGTGAAGATCTCCCTCAAGGTCGCCTGACCATGGCAGGGAAAGGGGTGTGGGTAGGACGGGGTAGCCGACCGCAGGCGCCACCGATAGCGTCACCGCATGGACCAGGATGAACGGCTGCTTCATGCCTCGTCGTTCGGCGCAGCGGCGGTCGCATACGCCGAGCACCGTCCGGACTACGCGCAGGCCGCGGTGCGCTGGGCGCTCGAACCCGCACCCGGCCCGCGCGTGCTCGACCTCGGCGCCGGAACCGGCAAGCTGACCGCCGCGCTGGTCGCGCTGGGTGCCGAAGTCATTGCGGTCGAGCCCGACCCGGCGATGCTGAGCGAGCTGCGCCGCTCGCTGCCGGCCGTCCGTGCCCTGTCGGGTAGTGCCGAGGCGATACCGCTGCCGGACGCTTCCGTCGATGCCGTGCTGGCCGGCAACGCCATGCATTGGTTCGACATGGCCGTCGCGGGACCCGAGATCGCCAGGGTCCTGGCACCCGGCGGCATTCTGGCCGGGCTGTGGAACGTCATGGACGACCAGGCCGAGTGGGTTGCCGGGCTCGCGCGGGTCAGCGGGAGCGCGGCCATCGGCCCGCGTGACACGCCCACCAGCTGGCGTACCGAGACGGCCGGCATGCACCTTCCGAAGACTGGTGTGGCCGCCCGGTTCGGCTCGCCGGAGCAGGCCGAGTTCCCGCACGGGCAGCGCCGCACCGCCGACTCTCTCGTCGCGACCATCGCGACGCGCGCGGGGGTGCTGGTCATGCCGGAAGAGGAACGGGAGACCACGCTGGGCCGGATCCGTGCATTCCTCGCGAGCAGACCGGAGACCGCCCGCGGCGAGTTCACTCTCCCCATGCTGACCGGCGTGCTGCGCGTCCGGCGGCTGTGAAGCATCACGTCGGCACCCAAGTCTGATGCACGCCGGTTTGGTCACTGCGGGCGCGAACGACCCTCTGAATACGTACAGTTGACGTGCTGTCGCTGACCGAGGGGGAGCCGTGAGTTCTTCAGCCGCAGAACCGCCCGACGTACCGGCGCTGCCGTTCTGGGTGTCGCGCGACGATCAGGACGGTGAGCTCGAGGCCGAGGGCGACTCCATGGGCCTGTTCGGTGGCGGGGATGCCGACGTGCGGCTGAGGAACGTACCTCTGGGGCCCCTGCGCAAGAATCTTGCCGACGCTGTGGACGCGTTGCAGGAGGTGTTCACCGAAGCTGCCGCGCGGGGTGGGCCAATGCCGTTGCGGGAGGCACACCTGTCCTTCCAGGTGACCGCGAGCGGAGGTGTGCAGTTCATCGGCAGCGCGCAGATCCAGCGCGGCCATGGGATCACGCTGGTCTTCAAGCAGTGACCGGTGTGTGATGGCACGCCACAGAGCTCTGCTCATCGGGGCGAGCGACTATGAGATGCGCGGTGTCCCCCGGCTTCCCTTCGTCCCCGGTGACCTCGCCCGCCTCGGATCGGTGCTCGAGGGCCGTGGCTTCGACGTTCTGGTCGTGGCCGGACGCGAAGACGGCAAACAGGTGTCGCGGAACTTCGTGGACGGCCAGGTAGCCGGCTTCCTCAGACGGGCCGGCAGGGACGACACCCTCCTCATCCTGCTGAGCGGGCACGGCGTGCACGCCGGGGGGCGCGACTTCCTCGTCCCGGAGGACATCCAGGAGGACACCCACCCCTTCGAATCCGGGTGCGTGGCGATCGACTGGCGCGCACACCTCGACGAGACTCCCGCGGGTCGCGTCGTCTTTCTGATCGACGCCTGCCGGGAGGGGATCGAGCAGGAGTCGATGGGCCTCGCGGGTGTCTCGCAGTGGGGCCGGCAGAAGGTCAGCGCCGCGCTGCGCCGCAAGGTGGCTTACGTGTACGCCTGCTCGGCGGGGCAGTTCGCGCTGTTCGTGCGCTCGCGGGACAAGGCCGTCGACCCTGTGGCCGGTGTGCGCCCCGGCGAATCGTTCAGCATCTTCTCGCGGTCGGTGTCGGACATCATCGCTGCCCACCCCGGAGCGGCAGCACTCGGCCTACAGGAGTTCCAGCGGTCCGTCCAGGACCGGATCACGGAACTGCACCGGGTGTACCGGAAGGCCGGGCAGCCCCAGACGCTGCGGATCGTCACCGACATTCCGGCCGACGACTTCTCCTTCCTGCCGCCGCCGAGGACGCCGAACACGCGGTCGGGCCGTTCCCCGGAACCGTCCGTCGGCCGTTCGGACGCCGATACGACGGCATACATGAGCACGGCGATGGCCGCCCTGGCAGGCACGTCCCGATCGGCGCGCATGGGGCGTGGCCTCCGGCCGGCAGGGCGGGCGCTCTCCGCACTCGTCCTCCTCGGCGTACTCGGCGTCACGGCCTGGGCCATCGTCACCAACAACGGCAACACCGACGACCGTGGCAAGGCATCGGGCAAGGCGGGACCGACGACCTCAGCCGCTTCCGGCTCCTCCAGCCCGAAGGCTTCACGCACCAACAACAAGCGGAGCGATGGCGGTTCGGGATCGCCGAAAGCCACCGCGTCCGGTGTCGGCGCCCCCCTCCCCGCCTGCACCCCGAGTGCCGTGGAGCTGACCGTACGCAGCCTCCACTACTCCTACGCACCCGCTCAGCCACCGACCGTGCTGGTGACGGCGAAGAACTCCTCGGACAGCGACTGCAAGGTCGACCTTGGGCCGCGGAAGGCGGTGTTGACCGTCACGAAGGCCGGCGGCGCGGACCCCTACTGGTCCTCGGCCGACTGCCCCAGGACCGCCGACAGTCAGTTGTTCCGTGCGCCTGCCCACGGCACCGTCACGAACACCGTGCGGTGGGACCGGAGACCGAGCGCCCCCCAGTGCGCGGTGCCTGCCGCGGGTACGGCGGAGGCGGGAACGTATCTGGTGGAGCTGACGGCATCGGCATCGGGATTCGGGCAGGCAGAGACGTCATTTGTCCTGAGCTCGGACTGAACCGGACGCGGGACCCGCCAAGTGGTGGGGCGTCGGATCCCTTACGGGTGAGGATCTGGGGCGCGTCACGGCGGCGCGTGGCCGGGGTGTTCGACGATCGCTGGCGGCCGGAGGACACCGACCCGTGAGGGCGCAGGCGTTCCCGGCATCCCTGGAAGGGGCGTCATGCGCATTCTGCTCATCGCCGGCAGCGACAACAGCCTGACCCAGCGCGTCCGAGCCGAGCTGCGGGACCGCGGCCACACCGTCCAGGTGGAGGTCACGCCCGACAGCGCCGCCGTGCGCGACGCCGTCGAGCGCCACCGCCCCGAGCTCGTCATCGCCCCCATGCTCAAGGCGGTCGTGCCCAAGGATGTGTGGAGCCGGTACCGCTGCCTGATCGTGCACCCGGGCCCCGTGGGCGACCGCGGCCCCTCGTCCCTGGACCGGGCGATCCTCGACGGCGTCGGGGAATGGGGCGTCACCGTCCTCCAGGCGGTCGAGGAACTGGACGCCGGGGACGTCTGGGCGACGGCCTCCTTCCGCGTCCCGCCGGTAGGCAAGAGCGACCTGTACCGCAACGAGATGGCTGACGCCGCCGTGGCCGCGGTCCACGAAGCCGTCCGGCGCGTCGCCGACGGGTTCGTACCGCGCCCGCAGACCGGTACGGTCCGCGCCCGTCCCGCCCTTCGCCAGCAGGAGCGGCGGATCTCCTGGCTCGCGGACGACACCGAATCGGTCCTGCGTACCCTGCGGGCCGCCGACTCGCAGCCCGGCGTCCCGGACGAGCTGCTCGGCGCCGAGTGGTACCTGCACGGCGGCCACGCGGAGGACGGCCTGCGAGGCCGTCCCGGAGAACTGCTGGCAACCCGGGCCGGCGCGGTGTGCCGGGCCACGACGGACGGCGCGGTGTGGATCCCGGAACTACGCGCCCGTACCGCCGCAGGACAGGAGCGTGCCTGCAAGCTCCCCGCCACCCTCGCCCTGGCGGACCGGCTGCCGCCGCTCCCCGAAGTGCCCGCACCCGCCCGGGCATCCGGCGGACGGCGGACCTGGTCCGACATCCGGTACCGGGAACAGGGGCCCGTGGGAGTGCTGTCCTTCTCGTTCCCCGGCGGGGCGATGAGCACCGGCCAGTGCGTTCGCCTGCTGGACGCCTACCGCGCGGCTTGCACCCGACCCACCACCGTGCTCGTGCTCGGCGGACAACGGGACTTCTTCTCGAACGGCATCCATCTGAACGTCATCGAGGCCGCCGCTGATCCGGCCGCCGAGTCCTGGGCCAACATCAACGCCATGAACGACCTGGTCGAGGCGGTGCTCACGACCACCGACCGGTTCGTCGTCAGCGCGATCGGCGGCAATGCCGCCGCCGGCGGGGTGATGCTGGCCCTCGCCGCCGACGAGGTCTGGTGCCGCTCGGGCGCCGTCCTCAACCCCCACTACCGGCGCATGGGCCTGTACGGATCGGAGTACTGGACCCGCACCCTGCCCCGCCGGGTGGGGGAGGCCACGGCCGCGCGGCTCGTCGAGGAGGCCCGGCCCGTGTCGGCGGCCGGCGCGCTGGACATGGGCCTGGCCGACCGGATCGTCGACTGCGCTCCCGGGGACTTCACGGAAGAAGTCACCCGACTGGCCGCCCGCGCGGAATCGGGCCCCAACATGGCCGTGCGGATCGCGGCGAAGAAGGCCGAGCACGAGAGACGCGAGGCCGAGAAGCCGCTCGCCGCCCACCGCGAGCAGGAGCTCTCGCGCATGCGAACGATCTTCGACGACCCCTCGGCGCCGTACCACGCGCTGCGCCGGGCGTTCGTCCGCAAGCAGCCTCCGCCCGCCCCGTTGCCGGACGGTCCGGGTGCGGGAGTGACGGATCGGACGGACTGTTGGTCATGAACAAGGGTCCGGAAGACGGGCCTCGCCCCACCCCCTCCCCAGGAGGCGACCCATGAGCGCTGCATCGCCGGCACCGGTCGAGGACCAGGGTGCTGCCCCCGGCAGCGAGGAAAAGCCGATCCACATCCTCTGGATCAACGCCGGACTG
Organism: Streptomyces sp. NPDC002671; assembly: GCF_053592475.1. Classification (NCBI taxonomy): domain Bacteria; kingdom Bacillati; phylum Actinomycetota; class Actinomycetes; order Kitasatosporales; family Streptomycetaceae; genus Streptomyces; species Streptomyces sp. NPDC002671. The sequence goes on along the minus strand of NZ_JBSFVU010000018.1, from coordinate 99,579 downwards.
AGCTGCGACGGCGACTCGGTGGCGCTGACCGCGGCCATGCAGCCCAGCATCGAGGAGATCGCCCTGGCCGGGCTGCCGGGACTGCCCAGGATCGCCGTGCACTGGCCACTGATCGACTTCGAGTGCGGTCCGGTGGGCGGCGCCGACACGTTCATCGAGTGGTTCTTCAAGGGGGAGCGGGGCGAGATCGACCCGTTCGTGCTGGTGATCGAGGGATCGATCCCGAACGAGGCCATCAAACAGGAGGGCTACTGGTGCGGCTTCGGCGACAACCCGGAGACCGGCCAGCCCATCACCACCAGCGAGTGGATCGATCGCCTGGCCCCCAAGGCGCTCGCGGTGGTCGCGATCGGCACCTGCGCCACGTACGGCGGCATCCACGCGATGGCGGGCAACCCCACCGGCGCGATGGGCGTGCCCGACTACCTCGGCTGGGACTGGAAGTCCCGCGCGGGCATCCCGATCGTGTGCGTCCCCGGCTGCCCGATCCAGCCCGACAACTTCGCGGAGACCTTGACGTACCTGCTCTACCAGGCCGTCGGGTCCGCGCCGATGATCCCGCTGGACGACAAGCTGCGCCCGACGTGGCTGTTCGGCGCGACCGTGCACGAAGGCTGTGACCGGGCCGGCTACTACGAGCAGGGCCAGTTCGCCGACACGTACGACTCGCCGAAGTGTCTGGTGAAACTGGGCTGCTGGGGACCGGTCGTCAAGTGCAACGTCCCCAAGCGCGGCTGGATGAACGGCCTCGGCGGCTGCCCGAACGTCGGTGGCATCTGCATCGCGTGCACCATGCCCGGATTCCCGGACAAGTTCATGCCGTTCATGGACGAGCCGCCCGGCAGCAAGGTGTCCAGCACCACGAGCGGCGTGTACGGCTCCGTCATCCGCCGCCTCCGCTCCATCACGGCCCGGACCGTGGACAAGGAGCCGAAGTGGCGGCACACCGGCGACCGGGTCACCACCGGTTACCGACCGCCCTGGTGACGGCCTCACCACTGCCTCGTACGCCCCCCGAACTCCCCCTGTTCACCGGCCGAAGAGCCGCCGAAGAGCTGACGAAGGGCACCGCAACGATCATGGCACGTCCGACAAAGACGAAGGGTGACGGCTCCGGCCTGGTGGAGATGGCGTGGGATCCCATCACACGCATCGTGGGCAGCCTCGGGATCCACACCAAGATCGATTTCAAGCAGAAGCGCGTCGCGGAGTGCTACAGCACGTCCTCCGTGTTCCGCGGCTACAGCGTCTTCATGCGCGGCAAGGACCCCCGCGACGCCCACTTCATCACCAGCCGCATCTGTGGCATCTGCGGCGACAACCACGCCACGTGCTCCGTGTACACGCAGAACATGGCGTACGGAGTGAAGCCGCCGCACCTGGGCGAGTGGATCATCAACCTCGGCGAGTCCGCCGAGTACATGTTCGACCACAACATCTTCCAGGAGAACCTGGTCGGGGTCGACTACTGCGAGAAGATGGTCCGCGAGACCAACCCCGGGGTCCTCGAACTCGCCGAACGCACCGAAGCCCCGCACGCCGCCGAGCACGGCTACCGCACGATCGCCGACATCATGCGGTCCCTCAACCCCCTCGAGGGCGAGTTCTACCGCGAGGCACTCCAGGTCAGCCGCTACACCCGGGAGATGTTCTGCCTGATGGAGGGACGGCACGTCCACCCCTCCACGCTCTACCCCGGTGGCGTCGGCACGGTCGCGTCGGTGCAGCTGTTCACCGACTACCTCAGCCGGCTCATGCGCTACGTCGAGTTCATGAAGCGCGTCGTCCCGCTCCACGACGACCTCTTCGACTTCTTCTACGAGGCGCTGCCGGGCTACGAGGAGGTCGGTCGCCGCCGCGTCCTGCTCGGCTGCTGGGGCGCGCTCAACGACCCCGTGTACTGCGACTTCACCTACGCCAACATGACCAACTGGGGCCGGCGGATGTTCGTCACCCCCGGCATCATCGTCGACGGCAAGCTCGTCACCAACGACCTCACCGAGATCAACCTCGGCATCCGCATCCTGCTCGGCAGCTCCTACTACGAGGACTGGGAGGGCCAGCAGCAGTTCGTCACCCACGACCCGCTGGGCAACCCGGTCGACCCGCGCCACCCCTGGAACCAGCACACCATCCCGGCCCCGCAGAAGCGGGACTTCGACGACAAGTACAGCTGGGTCATGTCCCCGCGCTGGTTCGACGGCAAGGACCACCTGGCGCTGGACACCGGCGGCGGCCCTCTCGCCCGCCTGTGGTCCACCGCCCTGTCCGGGCTCGTCGACATCGGCTACGTCAAGGCCACCGGGCAGAGCGTCGTCATCAACCTGCCGCGCACGCTCACCAAGCCGGAGACCACCTTCGAGTGGAAGATCCCGCGGTGGAGCAACGCACTGGAGCGCAACCGCGCCCGTACCTACTTCCAGGCGTACGCGGCGGCCGTCGCCCTGCACTGCGCCGAGAAGGGGCTGGAGGAGGTCCGCGCCGGACGCACCCAGACCTGGGAGAAGTTCGAGGTCCCCGACGAGTCCATCGGCGTCGGCTTCACCGAGGCGGTCCGCGGCGTGCTGTCCCACCACATGGTGATCCGGGACGGCAAGATCGCCAACTACCACCCGTACCCGCCCACCCCCTGGAACGCCTCCGTCCGGGACAGCTTCGGCACCCCCGGCCCCTACGAGGACGCCGTGCAGAACACCCCGATCTTCGAGGAGAACACGCCCGAGAACTTCAAGGGCATCGACATCATGCGGACCGTCCGCAGCTTCGACCCCTGCCTGCCCTGCGGCGTGCACATGTACACCGGCAACGGCCGGACCGTGAAGTCGATGCACGTGCCCACCGGCCTGAGCGGACTGGCCGGATGAGCGTCACCCCTGCCGAACAGGCCGGCCGGCGGGTCGAGGAGGTCCTCGACCGGCTCGCCCGGCACGCCGATCCCGACGCCGGCGCGGCGGCCGAGGAACTCGTGCGCGTCCTGATGGAGTTCTACGGCGCCGGGCTGGCCCGCATCGTGGACCTCCTCGGCCGTCCGGCCGCCCGGCCGCCCGCTGAACCGCTCGGCGCCCTGCTCGGAGACGAGCTCGTCGCGAGCCTGCTGACGCTCCACGGACTGCACCCCGAGAACACCGAGGCACGCATCGACCGGGCCCTGTCCGGCCTGCCGCAGCACGTGGAGAACGCCGGATTCGACCCCGCCACCGGAATCCTGCGCCTCCGGGTTGCCGCCTCCGCCGGCTGCGGCTGCCCCAGCACACGGGACGCCACCCGCGAAGCGGCCGCAGACGCCCTCGCCTGCTTCGCCCCCGAGGTCACCGACGTCGAACTCGAGGCCGCCCCGCGCGAGCCGGCCCTCCTCCAGATCGGAGCCCGCCCGTCCACCCCGGACGGCCGGACGCAGGGCGGCGCACCGTGACCGCCCTCCCGAGCGACACGGGGCCGCTCCCGTACGCCCCGAAGGCGCTGCGCCGCACGGGCCTGCACCGGTTCACCGCGCCCCGACCGCCCGAGGACGAACGCTGCGGACTGTGCGGCGCACAGCTGCCCGAGAAGGTCCACCATCGCCACCTCGTCGACAGCGACAACAGGGCCCTGGTGTGCGCCTGCGCACCATGCCACCAGCTCATGGCGGGCCTCACGACGTCCCACGGCCGCTTCCACGCGGTGCCCGACCGCTTCCTGAGCGACCCGGAACACCGCATCGACGACCGGACGTGGGACGCCCTGCGGATCCCGGTCTCCGTCGCCTTCCTCTTCCACAACTCCGCCCTCGACCGGCCGGTGCTGCTCTACCCGAGCCCCGCGGGCGCCACCGAGAGCGAACTCGACGCGACCGCCTGGCAGTCGCTCCTCGCCGCAGCCCCCCTCGCCGGCCGCCTCGAACCCGACGTCGAAGCCCTGCTGCTGCGCCGCCACGAGGGCCGCACCGAGTGCCACCTCGTACCGGTCGACGTCTGCTACGAACTGGTCGGCCGCATGCGCCGGCTGTGGCAGGGCTTCGACGGGGGCGCCGAGGCGCGCGCCGACCTCGACGCCCTCTTCGACCGCGTCCGCCACCAGGCCCGCGCACCGCACGGGAGCCGGTCGTGACCGAGTTCTCCTTCCACTGCACCGGCGTCCGCGCCGACGCCTACGCGGCCGGCCCCACCCTCGTGTTCCGGCTGCGCATCGGTGCGTCCGGCGGCACCCGCGTGCACGCCCTCGCCCTGCGCTGCCAGATCCGCATCGAACCCGCCCGGCGCGGCTACGACGACACCGAGGCCGAGGCACTGGGCGACCTCTTCGGCGAGCGCTCCCGCTGGGCAAGCAGCCTCCAGCCGCTGCAGTTCGCCCACGTCTCCACCGTCGTCCCCGGCTTCACCGGCGAGACCGAGACCGACATCGTCGTGCCGTGCACGTACGACACCGACATCGCCGCCTCGCGGTACTTCCGCGCGCTCGGCGGCGGGGACGCACCCCTGCTCCTGCTGTTCTCCGGCACCGCGTTCACCGGACCCGGAGGCTTCCACGTCGAGCCCATCCCCTGGGACAAGGAGATCGCCCACCCGATGCCCGTGAAGGTCTGGCACGAGATGATCGACCAGCACTTCCCCGGCTGCGGATGGATCCGGCTGCCCAACGACGCCATGGACGCCCTGCTCGCCTATCGGTCCCGCCATGCGCTGCCGTCCTGGCAGGCCACGGTCGACGCCCTCCTCGAAGCGGCGGGGGAGAGGCCCCGATGACCACCGTCGCCTTCACGCCCGACACCGAGGAACGGCTCGGGGTCGCCCGGCACGTCGCCGACGCCGTCCTCTTCGAAGGGTACGTGCTCTACCCGTACCGGGCCTCGGCCGCGAAGAACCGGCTCCGCTGGCAGTTCGGGGTGCTCGTGCCGCCGTCCTGGAGCGCTGCCACCGAGGAACACGCCGCCCAGCGCACCGAATGCCTGATGGAGCCGAAGGAGGGTGCCGAACTCGCGGTGGAGGTCCGCTTCCTGCGCGCCCAGCGCCGGACCGTCGAGGAACTCCGCGAGGACGGCGGCTACGCCCCGACGGACGAACTGCGTCTGCCCGACCGGGTCCTGGTCGCCTGGGACGAAGGCGCCGAGGAACGCGTGACCCTCCTCGTCCCCGTCGACGCCCTGGACGGCGACGGCACCACCGTGCCCTTCACCCGCCCCGCCGCCGAGGAGACCGAACAGGTCACCGACAGCCAGGGACGGGTGCTCGGCAGGCTCGTGCGCCGCCGCGCGGAGATCAGCGGGACCCTGCGCGTCACGGCGACCGAACTCGACGGCCCGTACCGCGTCCGGCGCCTGTCGGTCACCGTGGCCAACACCGGGACCTGGACCGCCGAGCCCGGCACGGACCGCCACGCGGCCCTGCCGTACTCCCTGGTCGCCACCCATGTACTGCTGCGCCTCGACGCCGGGTCGTTCCTGTCGATGACCGATCCGCCGGAATGGGCCAGGGGAGCCGTCGCCATGTGCCGCAACGAGCACACCTGGCCCGTGCTCGCCGGCGAACCCGGCCGCGCCGACCTCATGCTCTCCTCGCCCATCATCCTCGAGGACCACCCGGCCATCGCCCCCGAGAGCCCCGGCGCCCTCTACGACGCCACCGAGATCGACGAGATCCTCGCCCTGCGCACCGCCGCCCTCACCGACGAGGAGAAACGCGAGGCCCGCGGAACCGATGCCCGTGCCGCTGCCGTCATCGACCTCGCGGACACCATGCCCCCCGAGGTGCTGGAGCGTCTCCACGGAGCCGTACGCAGCCTCCGGGAGGTCACCGGTCCCAAGGAACCCGACGCCGACGGCGGTCACCTGCGGCCGGACACCCCCTGGTGGGACCCGGGAGGCGACACCGGGGTCGACCCGGCCCGGGACCAGGTCCTCGTCGACGGACGCCCGGTCCGCGCCGGCAGCCGTGTCCGGCTGCGCCCCCGCCTGCGCCGCACCGACGCACAGGATCTCTTCGTCGACGGCCGCAGCGCCCTCGTCGAGGCGGTCCTGCACGACGTCGACGGCGGCGTGCACATCGCCGTCACCATCGAGGACGACCCGGGCGCCGACATCCGCCGCGAACAGGGCCGCTTCCTCTACTTCCAGCCCGACGAGGTGGAAGTCCTGGAGGACCGGTGAACGACCCCGCGCCCGGCACGGCCCGCACCCTCGTGGCCGGAGTCGGCAACGTCTTCCTCGGCGACGACGGATTCGGCGTCGAGACCGTCCGGCGCCTCGCCCAGGAGACCCTGCCGCCCCACGTGGAAGTCGCCGACATCGGAGTCCGCGGCGTCCATCTCGCCTACCAACTCCTCGACGGCTGGGACACCCTCGTCCTGGTGGACATCACCGCCCGCGGCGGCTCACCCGGCACGCTGTACGTGATCGACGCCACCGCGCCCGGCGAGCGGGACCCCGGCGCCACGGCCGCGCCGCTCGACGGCCACCGGATGACGCCCGACGCGGTCCTCGCCCTGCTGGACACCCTCTGCGCCGGCACGGGCGCCGCACCGCCGCGCCGGATCCTCGTCGTCGGCTGCGAACCGGCCGACCTCGACGAAGGCATGGGACTCAGCCCGCAGGTCGCCGCCGCGGTGCCCGAGGCGGTCCGCACGGTGACCGAACTCGTCCGCCAGGAAGCCGTCGTATGAAGCCCGAGACGGAGACATCATGAGCAAGAGCACCTTCGGCATCACCGCCGTCCTCGCCACCGCCCTCGCCGCCGTGGCCGTCCTCGTAGGGGTCCTGCCCGACCTCCGCCGCTACCTGCGCATCAGCCGGATGTGACGCCGCGTCACCGGCAGCCCCGGAGAGTCACCAGTCCTGTAGGTCGAGGGTCTCGATCGACTCGTTCGGCGGCACTTGGCGTGCAGGGGTGACGTGCCGCCCCCAGCCTGCTTGACCGCGTACGCTTCGCGTCTAAATGATGACTCTGGGTGACGTCTCGGAGTCCGGCCGGCCGCCCCGGATGCGCGAGGAGATGCGGTGTCCATGCGGCGTACGGTCCGGCCGGCGGTCCGGACCACCTCCCTGTGCTGCCTGCTGAGCGCGGCCCTCGCGGTACCCGCGCTGGCGCCTCCGGCAGCAGCGACCTCGATGGTGGCGGCCCGTCAGGTCACGCCGGCCCTGGCGCCCGGCGTGACCTGCGAGCGCGCCGGCCCGATCCGGCACGCGGCGGCCGGCCTCGACTTCGGCGGCAAGGAGCTCGACCGGCCCGACCCCGCGGGGACCCGACGCGCCATCACCGCCCTGCTGGCCGACGGCCCGCTGCCTTAGGGAGCCACCGCCGACCCGCAGCACCGCACGGTCACGCTGCCCGCCGGTCCGCAGCCCCTGCTGGTCCGCGTCGAGGCCGTCCGGCGGCCTGCCGTACGCGCCGGTGGCGATGGCGCACCTCAGGAACCCGTGGACCGCCGTGGTACGGGTCTCCGACCGGGCCGCCCCTGACCTGATCCGCACAGCCGTGATCGCCCGCCTGACCGAGCTGGCCGTCGTCGCGGCCGACCGGGCGCTCGACCAACGACGGGACGTCACGAGCGGCCTGATCGACGGTCTGCTCACCACCACGGACGCCGACCAGCGGGTCCCGCTCAGCCCGCGGGACACCGGTCGGGTCGAAGCGCTGAAGGCGCTCACGGGTGCGGGTGGCGCCGAGGACACCGTGGCCCTGGGCGCCGCCGCCGCGTTGGGCCTGTTCGACGAGGGGAGCACCGAACCCCACTCCATGGAGGGCAACCGTCCGCCGGCCGGCCGTCGGGCCGCCGCGGCCCGGATCGCCACACTCCAGGGCTTCGATCCGGCGGCGAGGGCCGCCGTGGACCGGGTGGTGGACCTGGCCGGGCGGCAGCCGGGGCAGGACGCCCTGGCGGCGATCCGCCGGGAACGCGACTGCGAGCGGGCCGACCTGCGCGCGCGAAGCGATCAGCTGATCGACCGCCGGACTCGCGACGACCAGAAGCTGAAGCCGGTCCTGGACGCCGAGTTCACGCGGAACCGGGTGGTCCCGCACGTGATCGCGGGCGCGGGCTGGGCGGGCGTCGTCGACGACCTCACCTTCGACCGGCCCGCCGCCGGCGCCCCGGGCACCGCCGATGTCCTGGCGGACGGGGTCATGCCGCCGGTGCTCGCGATGGCTGCCGGTCCCGGTGTGGTCAACAACCTGGGGGACTTCCGGCTCACCCAGCCGGCCATGGACATGGAGCTGCCCGAAGCACCCTTCCAGCCCAACGACTTCGCAGTGGACCGGACGGACTTCGTCACCTCCGAGGCCTTCGGCCGCGCTGCCGGGGTGGCCCGGGCGCTCGCCGGCATGCCCACCTACCAGGCCGACTTCGCGCGGGTCGAGGCCCGGGCCGACGCCACCGACGTGGCCGACTGGCCGGCCGGCGCCGGGTACCGGCTCACCACCGTCGACCAGCGCCGGTTCTACGCGGGGACGGTCGACCTGGTGACCGGACTCGGCCCGCCCCGGATCCCGGACGCCGACAAGAGCCTGCTCATCGGCCGCGCCTTCAAGGACCCGAGGACCGGCTACCGGGTCGAGTTCGGACAGGACGGCCGGCCCCGGGCGTTCGACCCCGACGACCGGCCGTGGTCCGGTCCGCTCCCCGAGCAGACGGCCTGGCTGCTGGGCATGAGCGGTGCGGGCGACTCGCTGAAGAACGTCCGGCCGCCGTTTCTGCTCGACCCTCAGGGCCGCCCGACCGAGTACCGCGTGGTCGACCCGGTGACCCGGTACTCGGTCGATCCGGACACCGCCAAGGTGTTCGATCCGGACGGGACGCCGGTCGATCCGCGGCAGCTCGACGCGGGGCTCCGCCGTCGCCTGGGCTTTCTGCCGGGCCCCGGGTTCGGCTTCCGTGACCCGCGGTTCCTCGCAGACCAGGCCTCGGGCCTGTCCGTCAACCCGGTCACCGGTACCGTCATCGAGACCGCCGGCGGCAAGCCGCCGCACCGTCCCGTCACCCCCGCGGTCCGTCGGCGCCTTGACGCCCTGGTCCGCGCGCACCGGGTGCAGTACGGCGGGCAGAACACCGCTGACGCCTACGGTTCCACCGACACCGTCTTCGTGGTCGGTGGCGGCGCCGGCGGCGCCTCCGAGGTCGAACAGGCCACCGGCCGCCGGCGGACGGTGATCTGGGGCGCCAGGCAGGCGAAACTGCCGCTCGGCAACGACTTCCCCCGCGGGCCGGCCGGTGCCGTGGACCCGAAGGACCTGAAGGAGCGGTACGACCGCGAGCAGGACGAGCAGAAGAAGCAGGCGCTGCTGACCGACCTGAGCTTCATGACCGGCGGCGGCTACAACCGCCGGAACACCCTGCCGCACATCGGCGCCTTCTCCTTGGACGTGTGGGACAAGGCCATCCGGACGACCGCGCTGCCCACCACCATCCAGTACACGACCGACCACCGCTTCTGGACCATCGCCTTCACCGGGACCACGATTCCCGCGCCGCCGGTGCTCTGTGACCGGCTCGTCTACACCATCGGTCAGGAGGCCGGCTACCCGGGCGGGCCCGCTGCCCTGCTCGGCAAGGTCAAGCTGGTCAGGCTGCCGGGGCCGGGCGGCGAGTTGAACGGCCTGCGCGACGAAAAGGGCGGGCTGCGGGTGCTCGGCGCGGCCGGTGTCACCGGCCCGGTCGTCAACCTCGTGGATCCGAATCCGGGCGAGGCCAAGAATCGGATCGCCGACCAGGCCCGCCAACTGCCCCCGGACGCCCGGGACACCAGTCCGAACGCGGCGGCCACGACGGTGCAGGTTATGAACCGTCGCTGGTGTCTTGGGGGCAACATGCCCTCTCCTCCCTGCGCCGGACGTATGGGGGTGTCCCGGCGCAGAAAGGATCTTGGCGTGGCCACAACAGTCGCACAAAGGACTCACAGGAAAAATGGGTGCGTGTTTACCTCAGGATCCGGTGCGGCCGGGCTGCCTGAAGGGCCGTCACTCGCGGTGCGGCCGTGACCGAGGCCGCCGTGAAGGGGCCGTGGTCCCTGCCGGTGGAGAGCAGACCGCTGTAGGCATCGGTGGAGTTCTGCGGCGCGCCGGCATTGCTTTCGACGAACAACGGCCGTACGGCGAGGCGGCCGTCGGTGACGAGGCCCTGGTAGTCGCCGAGGAAGTGGCCCCTGGCATAAGGGGCCTGGAGCCAGTCGAAGACGCGGGAGATGCGGCGCTCGGTGGCGTGGTTCTCCGCGCCGCGGGGGAACCTGAGCAGCCAGGCGGCGGTGGGCAGGGTGGTGGTGTTCCCGGGGGTCAGGTAGCGCAGGTCGTAGTAGGTGATCGCGACCGTGCCGCGGGCGTCCACGCTGATGGAGGGCGTGAAGGCGGGCGCGGAGGCGACGGAGTTGACCCGTGTCGGAGCGGACCAGGTACGGCCACCGTCGGTGGAGTGCGTCAGCTCCACGGAGTTGTATGCGCCATGGCTGAAGTCCGAGCCCTCGTAGGCGACATACAGCTCGCCGGTGTGCGGATCGATGGCGACGTTCGGCAGGTCGCCGCCCGCACGCAGGGCCTTGGCCGGGTCGTCGGGGGCGTTGGGGTCGACCTCGTTGACGGCCGTGTCCTTCGCGACGGTGACGGGCTTGCTCCAGGTGCGGCCCTGGTCGGTCGACTTGACCATCGCGAAGTGCAGGTCGGTGGGCGTGAAGGTGCCGGTCGTGTAGTCGATGTCGTACGTCTGCCAGTCGAAGACGTCGTAGAGGGTGTCGGTGCGCGGGTCGGCGACGATGACGTTGCCGATGGTCTGCGAGTGCGGGACGACGGAGGTGTCCACGAACGGGCGGGCCTTGGACCAGTGCCGTCCGCCGTCGCGGGTGATGGAGATGTAGGAGGGTCCGTCGTAGACCTTGGCGGAGTCGTCCTCGTCGATGCGGTCCCAGACCTGGTAGGCGACGCCGGGGTGGACGGGATCAGCGGTGACGGAGTTCTTGTCGTTGCTGAACTCGGCCTGCGTGTCGTCGATCAGGGGCACCGTGTGCGTCCAGGTGCGCCCGCCGTCGTACGACGTCGAGGCCGCCACGGCGTTGCGTGCGCCGGTGGCGTCGAACGCCAGCCCGCTGGCGTAGACCGTGCCGTCCGGACCGGTGCTCACCCAACCGTCCGACGCACGCTGGTAGTCGAGCCCGCCAGGCGCGCAGTGTGAGAACGGCAGCGGGGTCTCGGTGAAGTGCCGCCCGTCGTGGGTGTAGGAGGCGGTCAGGCCCCGGGCGCCGCCGTTGGACCAGCGGTCCTGCTGGAAGATGCCGACCGCGTTGCGCGGATCCCGAGGGGAGACGGTGACGTACGGTTCGTCCTCCGCCGAAAGGTAGTTGGTGCCGGTCCCGTCACCGCTGATATCGCAGTCGGCGTAAGGGTCAGTGGGGGAGACCAGGTGGACTGGCTGGCTGTCGCCCGAGGCTGCGGAACTGCCCGCGGTGGCGACGAGCAGCAAGGCTGCCGCGGTGGCTACGAAAGACGCCCTTGTATGTGTGCGCATGGCGATTCCCCCAACTCCGCGAACGACGGTTCGTCTTGGGCTGTGCTGGCGCAGGTACGGTTTCGGTGCCGTCGGGACATGAATTGCCTGGCGAGCCTAGCCCTGCGTGGTGTGAGCGGAGTTGGAGGAAGCGGTCAAGGACACGTCAATAATCGCGCCGGTGACTCCTTCGTAGAGGCTTTGGGTCGTGCCCTGTTGGCGGTCGGGGACGAGGGTGGAGATCCAGGCTTTGCCGACACCGTCGGTGCAGGCGGCGAATCCGCTGTACAGGGGCAGGACGAGGAAGACCAGGCGTTCTGGAGGAAGGACACCCAGCGCCGCGGCGTTCTCAACTCAGCCCCACCCAGGGAAAACTCCCAAAGCGGGTGTCGCGGGTTCGAATCCTGCCCACGGCACAAGGCATGGCAGCCGGCCATCACAATCCCTGCAGGCTCTTGACCAGCACGGAAAGGCCGCCGGTCAGTGCCAGGACGAGGATGAGCCGCCGAACCCACTGCTCCGGCATCCTCGGCGCGAGCGCCCTGCCGATGAGGGCGCCCGCCACCATGGCGACCGTGGCCACCGTCCACGCCGTCCCGCTCAGCTTCGGCACCCCGTTGGCGGCGACCGAGAACACGTTCACCACGATTCCGTAAAATTGCGCGTTCGGCACAAATTCCAGTACCGGCCAGCCCGCATTCACCGCGTACAGGGAATACGGTGGCCCGCCCACGCCGGCCGCGGAATTCATGAAGCCGCCCACGGCGCCCGCGGTCAGTGCTCCCCTCGTTCCACTCAGAGCGCGTATGCGCACGCCTCCCATCACGAAAACCACCGCTGCGGTCACGAGGACGCCCACGCCTGCCAGCAGTACGGGTTCAGGTAGTCGGGCGGCCACCCAGGAACCCGCGGGCACGGTACACGCGGAAGCGATGACCAAGGGAAACATTGCGCCGAGTCGCACCTGTCTCCAGCCCGCGGTGAGTCCTACCACGCTGATGACGCCGGCCGCGCAATTCGCCAGCACCACCCCCTGGGCGGGCCCGAGCACCAGAACGAGCGCGGGTACCGCGATGAGTGCGAACCCCATTCCCGTAAGCCACTGCACGGATGCGCCCAATACAACGATTCCGCCCAGCAGCAGCTCGGCCGTCACAGCGCTCGCCACAGATGACTCCCCCCGAATATCCGGCATGATCTTCGCCATCCTCTGGGCAGGACGTGCGAAAGATCAATGGTCCGTCAGGTGGCGCGGACGTTGTCCCGGACCAGCACGTTCGGCCCATAGAGAGACCGCTGTCGCCGACAGGCTGGCGACGGCGACCAGTCACCAGCAGCAGGCTCGATGCGCAGCCATGCCGGCACTCGGGCCATGTCGAGGAGTCCGGCAGTGGCGACGTTGGCGCCGAGAGATGCGGTGAGGGCGATGACGAACCAGCACCACCCCGCCGCCGGAGGTGTCACGGTGTGACCGGGCACGGCGAGGCCGGGGCGTTCGAGGGCAATGGCGCAGGCGGCGTAGACCACTTCGGGTGCGATGTCGCCGAGCATCATCTCGTCAACGAACAGCACGGTGGTTGGGGGTGTCCGGTGCGATGCCCTGCCGGGCCTTGATCAGGTCGTATCGGTCTTCCATTTCCCTGGCCAACGCGGGCAGCAACTCGGCCGCAGAGCAGGTCAGCTCGACAAGGCGTAGTCCTGGGGCCCCGGCTGTCGGCGGGCCCCGCTACGACCGCGGACGCAATGCGGGCCACACCGGCGGGGCGGCTGCAGAGCGGGACTATTCTCGCCAGCGGGATCGTCGTGCTGGGCGCTCCCCGCCCGTAGTTCATATCGAGGGGCCCAAGGCACGGTCTCCAGACTGTGCCACTGTCCGCATGTTGAGCGCCATTGCTAGGACCTCTTGTGCATCAAGGCTCGGTGGTCTGACGTGACTGGTTGTATTGCCCTTCGCCTCGTCGGCGGGCGAGGTACCAGCGGCGGCCAGTAGCGAAGGCGCGCCGTGCCGTGCGTACGGCAGCGATTTGGGTGGCAAGGTGAAGCTGGTAGTGCCAGGGGTTCTGGCCACCGTGGCGTACCGACATGGCGTGCGCGAACGCGACAGCATCGCGGTCGACGTACTGGTCCAGGTGCTCGAACCACGCCATGCTCGTACGCGCGGCCGCCTGCACCGTGTGGAGTTCCTCGCGGCGATGGCGGTCGTACTCCCGCAGAGCGTCCTCCACGTGAAGGTATTCGCTCAGGCTGTGTGCGAGGACGATCGCGTCGATGATCGCCAGTCTGGTGCCCGACCCCAACGTGAAGTGGGTGGTGTGTGCAGCGTCGCCGACGAGCACCGTCGTCCCGTGGTACCAGGCCTTGTTGGTCACGTGCGCGAAGCGCTGCCAATGCGCTGGTGCACCCCGTGATCGGCTGAGCAGGCGGTGGCCGTCGAGTGCGCGTTTGAAGATGTCTTCCAGCAGCCGCACTCCCTGGTCGGGGGCGAGCACGTCGAGTCCCAGACCGTGCCAGGTTTGCGGTGAGCATTCAACGATGCAGGTGCTGATTCCCGCGACCGAGGGATAGGCGTGAAACCAGATCCATCCGGTCGGTGTCCGCTCGAAGCTGAACACGAAACTGCGGAACGCCTGGTCCGTGCCGAGCCAGATGTAGGGATTGAGACCGACATCAATGCGAGTTCCGAATGCTTCGTGCTGTCCCCGAATCCGGCTGTGCGCACCGTCGGCGGCAACGAGAAGGTCCGCCTCGGGAAGTGCCGAGGGAGCCGCAACGTGGTGGCCGTACTGGATGTCGACGCCGAGCTGCGATGCACGCCGAGCCAGGACGTCGAGCAGTGCCGATCGGCTCATGCTGTATCCGTAACCCCCGAAGTACGCCGTCTGCTCGCCGTACGAGCCGTGCACACGCACCTCCTGGTCCTGCCACAGCACAGACCTGGCGGTGACCTCCCGCGCGCTTTCCGGATCGTTGCGATAGAGGACGTCCAGCAGGTCGTCCCAGTACACGACACCCCAGCCGTAGGTGGCCGCGGGCGGGTCACGGTCGAACACGGTGATCTCGTGTCCGGCATCGCGCAACTTGGCCGAGATCGCGAAATACAACCCTGCGGGCCCCGCACCGACGCACACGATCCTCACCGCTACACACCACCCCGGCTACGGGTCGGATGGGAGGCCTGCTGCTCCAGACGGGTCCGGATGCCCGAGATGTTCGGGCATCCGGGTGCAGCACTCACAGAACTGCTGCATGTTGATCGAGAACTCACTGCGCTGGAGCGTCAGTATCCATGCCCACCGCCGCCACCGCCGTCGCCGCCGCCGTAGCCGCCGCCACCGCCGCCGTGGTCGCCGCCGCCGTAGCCGCCGCCGCCGTAGCCACCGCCACCGCCGCCGTGGTCGCCGCTACCGCCGTAGTCGCCACGGGAGCCGTGGTCGGAGCCCCCGCCCCAGCCATCACTGGAGTGGCCGCGGTCTCCCCAACCCCAGCCGTCATTGGAGTGGCCGCGGTCTCCCCAGCCCCAGCCGTCATTGGAGTGGCCGTGGTGTCCCCAGCCCCAGCCGTCACCCGAGAAGCAGTGGTCTCCCCAGCCCCAGCCCCAGCCGTCACCGCAGCGGTGTCCCCATCCCCAGCCGTCCTCCCAACAACAGCTGCTGTCGTGAGAGGAAACAGAGGCAACGTTGGACGACGAGGGGAAAGCGGCAGCGCTGGCAGCGCCGGCTCCGGCCGCGATGGCAAGGATGGGTGCCGTGCAGACCACAGCGGCTATGCGCCGCATCCTGGTCGTAGTCGCGCGCATGACGATGTGCCCCTTCCGGGGGTCGAAACAGGGATCTCGGGCGCTCAGACAAAAACGCCCGGGTGCGCCAGATCCTGCGCGCGGGTCTGGCGTACGGTGATCCACCCGCCGGAAGCGCTGAACAATGTCGTAGCGGTTTCCTGGCGGGCTTGCGAGATCTTACTATTGAGTACAGATGGACGATACGGTACGAAACGCCCCGTTTCGTCAAGATAGGCTCACTTCTCGGGCAAAGTCAACGGGTGTACCAGTGGCTCACAAGGGAGGCGTGCGGTGGTTGCTCCCAGGCCGCAGAACGGCCGTCAGAACCCTCTGGCTCCTGAGTGCGCCCAGCCCGACCCCATCGCGCCTGACTCCCGGCGGCGCCGCCGGGGATCTCACGAAGCGGTGCTTCGAGCCACTAAGGACCTACTCGGCGAGGTCGGATATCAGCGGCTTTCCTTCGAAGGCATCGCACGGCGGGCCGGAGTCAGCAAGGCCACCATCTATCGGTGGTGGCCGAACAAGGCCGCGCTGGTGATCGAGGCACTCAGTGGGGAAGTCCCCCTACCTCCGATCCATGAGACCGGCGACCTGGAAGCCGACCTGCGCACCGCCGTCCGGCTCACCATCGAGCTCGTCTCCGCCATGCCCACGTGCCTGATCCTCCCGGCGCTTCTCGCCGATGTGATCGAGGATCCCACCGGTACCGGAGCCTTCGCCGAGCTCATCGAACCCCGCCGCGCGTCGGTCGTGAAACTGCTGGAGCGGGCACGCCTCGAAGGTCGATTGCCGCCGGACACCGATACGTCACTGATGGTCGACATCTACTCCGGAACCGTCGTCTACCTGGCCGCGGTGAACCGCGAACCGCCGGGCGAGACGGTGGTAGACCAGATCGTCAGCCTCCTCCTGCACGGTCACCTCCCAGTCTCGAAGGGGCTCGCGCTCAAGAGGTCCTAGCAATGGCGCTGAACATGCCGGTAGGTGATCAGACGGGTGGCGAGGCTGGGGCGGCTGAGTGGCAGCGGTAGAAGTCGGGTTCGCCGGTGCGCCGGCTGCGGCGGACAAAGCTCGCGCCGACGCCGAAGGCGGCCCCGGGACAGGCACGACGAAGCTCCTGGCAGACGCGGGTGGTCTTGGTCGTCACCCCGTCTGCCAGGAGCTTCATCGCTGCGTACTGCTTGGGCGCCTCACCTTGGGGGTGGCCCCGTGCGCGAGCCGTCTCCCATGGTCGGCAGGATCAGCAGGGGAAGGTGCCGCTGTAGACAGCGTGTCCGTAGGAGGAGCTTCCGGAGCCGAAGCCGTAGATGCCGTCGTCGCTCCAGACCGCCTCGCGGAAGCCGTTGACGCAGGTCGACGTCGGCGCGATCGCGAAGCCCTCCAGGTTGTCGGTCGGCATGACGGCCGGGTTCGTGTAGGTCAGGTCCGGAACGATCGCGCCGCCGGCGTTGACCTTCATGAAGGTGTGCGTCTCGCCGCAGGTGTTGTCGCAGGTCGCGATGATGCGCTGGGTTCCGGCGTCGAACGTCACGTCCATCACGGAGACCTTGCCGGTCGCGATCGTGCCGAACGTGGTGAACGTGCCGTCGGAGTTCAGGCCGTAGACGTGCAGCGTGCCGTCCCACTCCAGGCCGGCGAAGTACAGGCCCGACCCGTGCAGCGGGTAGTTCGCAGGGTTGTAGGCGGCGCCGGTGAGCGGGTCGACCCAGCCGTTCGCGGTCAGCCAGCTGTCCGGCACGTAGCCGACGCCCTCGAAGCCCAGGTTGGCGTCGTCCTTGCTGCCGGTGTTGAGCTGCGGGAACTGCGAGGTCATGTCCCACTGGTGGATCGGCGTCAGCGTCGATCCGGTCGCGGCCGGGTCGAACTCCATGATCGTGTCCTTGGGGACCGTGTTGTTGGTGTTGTCACGCTCGGAGGTCACGTAGATGTGGCCGTTGGCGCCGACCGTCAGGCCCTCGGAGTCCGGCTGGCCGGTGCCGCCGGCGAAACGGATCTGCTTGCCGGTCGCGCTCCATGACGCGTCCGGGATCCACTTGCCGTTGCTCTTGACCAGCTTGTACAGCCAGTTCTTGTTCTTGGCGGCCCACAGCACCGACGGGTTCGCCGGGTCGAACGCCAGGCCGCTCAGGTCCCGGCCTTCAGGGCCGGTGGACGTGGTGAACGCGCAGACGTTGTCGGCGATCGTGACGTCCAGCCCGCCCGGCCACGCCAGGGTGCCCGCCGGGGTGGAACCCGTACCGGAGGGCGCTTCGGGGGTGCAGCCGCTGGTGAGCGCGCCGCCGCCACCCAGCAGCTGACCGCCACCACCGCCGGTACCACCGCCACCGCCGCTGCCCGAGCAGGAGTTCGCGCTGCCGAGCGTCGCGGTCGTGGAGGTCTGGAACCAGCCGGTGCCGTTGGCGCAGCGCTCGTCCGACGGCTTCGCGCCAGCGGTCGCCCAGGTCACCGAGTCGACGGTGTTGCCGTTGCTGTCGAGGAGGAAGACCGAGTCGTTGTCGCCCAGACCGAGGGTGGAGTTGAACGTGACGTAGCCTCCCGCGGGGATGCTGGTCGCGTTCGGCGAGGAGGACGAGATCAAGACCGGGGAGTGGGTGGTGTCATTGTCGACGTACTTCCACGCCCCGATGCTGACCGCGCTCGTTCCGCCGTTGTACAGCTCCACGGTGTCCGCGCCGTCCGAGGTCACCTCGTTGATCCGCACCCGGCTCGCCGCCGGTACCGACGACGGGCAGCCCAAGGCGTTCGAGGCGCCGAACGTGGACGCCGCGGTCGTGGTCACCCACCCCCCGGTGCCGTCGCCGCCGCAACGCGCCATCGCCGGCTTCGCCCCGTTGGTGGCCCACTCGACGCGGTCGACCACCGCGCCGCCTGCCGTGTAGATCACAAGCTTGTCCGAATCACCAAGCCCCTTGGGCGAGTTGAAGGTGACGAAGCCGCCTGCCGGGATCGTGCTGGAGGACGGGCTGAACGTCTGCGGCGAGAAGCTGTCGTCGGACATCTTCCAGCCACTGATGCTCACTGCAATCGAGCCGGTGTTGTACAGCTCCACCGTGTCGCTGTTCGACGAGGTGACCTCGTTGATCCGAACATTCTGGTAGCCGGCCGGGTCCGCGGCAGCCGCAGGCTGAGCGGCAACCATCCCTGTCACGAGCAGTCCTGAAAGCGTCAAAGCCGCGGCGCATACAGAGGCGACGCCGGCACGCGAGTGTGAGGTAGACACGAGGCGGAACTATGGCGACACGATCTTGAAACAGTGTGCATTCCAGCTGAATGCCACCTGCTGGCCACCGGAACACCAGGCGCACATTGCCATTTTCCACGCCAACCCTACGGGTGCCGGGCGGATGCTGTTGTGCTGGGAGGGAGCCCCAGGGACGACTTGGCCTGTCGGGTGCGTTCGTCGGCGAGTACTTCTGTCCGGCCCGCTTCGACGGCGTCGAAAGTCTGTCGGGCGATGGCTTCCGGGGTGTTTTTGGGGCCGGTGACATGGGCGGGCATGTCCGTGCCGATGTAGCCGCAGTGGACGCCGACGACGAGGACGCCGGTGTCGTGGAGTTCGCCGCGGACCCCGTTGGTCAGGGCCCAGGCGGCGGCCTTGGAGGCACTGTAGGAGCCCATCGCCGGGTTGGTGAACCAGCTCGCGATGGACAGCACGTTGACGATGGCGCCGGGCGCGTTGCCGATGAGCAGCGGTGCGAAGGCGCGGCACATGGCGAGCGTGCCGAAGTAGTTGATCTCCATCTCGGTGCGGGCGGCATCCAGGTCGGGTGCGGCCAGCAGGGGGCTGTCGGTCAGGACCCCGGCGTTGTTGACCAGCAAGGTCACATCCGCGCACGTCTCGGCCGCTGCGGCAACCTGGGTGGGGTCGGTGACGTCGAGGCGGACCGGAATCACGCCGGCCTCCACGACCGACCGCGGGTCCCGGGCCGCGCCATAGACGCGCCGGGCGCCGCGTTGCAGAAGCATCCGGGTCATCACCTGCCCGAGCCCACGGTTGGCGCCGGTCACCAGTGCCGTTGCCCCATGGATCTGCATGCCGTCACCCTTCGCTGCGCGGCCGAATTCGGCGGTTTCCCGATCACGCAGTGGACCACTTGAGATGGACGGCGCTCTCGTGGAACCCCAGACCACGATAGAAGTCGGCCGCCCTGCGGGTCGGCACGGTCACCTCGACGTCCCTTGCCTCCCGGGCCCTCGCCTGCGCGGCCCGGACCAGCGCGGAACCCGTACCGCGGCCACGCACGGGCGTATCCACGGTGAGCTCCAGCAGTTCGAGGATCGTTCCGCCCGCGAAAAGGGTGGGCATGCGCAACGCGAGCAGGTACCCGGTCACGTACGAGTCCTGCTCGGCGACGAGGAACTCGGCTCTGCGGTCTGCGGCAGCCTCGATGATCCGGGGGAACGTGATGTCGTCGAAGACCGCTCGGTCGGGCCGGTAGCTCGTCACAAAGCCGCTGAGCAGGCGGTAGATGTCACAGGCGTCCGAGGGTGCGGCGTCGCGGAGGGTCACGCCGGCTCCTCCGCCAGGAGCTCCGCCACCTCGATCTCGATACTGCGGTCGGGCCGACCGCTGCCGCAATGCACACGACCCAGGCTGTTGACCGTCTCGTCGAACACCACGCGAGCTGAGTTCGTCGATCGCGGCGGCGCGCGCCACAGCCCCGACGGTGACCATCGGGGTGTGCCGGGGCGTACCGCAGCCCGTCGGACGCCTCGGGCCTGAAGCTGCGCACGGTCAACGACGAGCCGCTCGGTGTCGTACTGTCCGGCCGTCACCCCCTCGCCGTCCGACCGGAACTGACCTGGCCCGAACTGCGCGGCCAGCGATTGCTGTGGTTTCCGTCGGAACGCGCCCCCGGCTACGCGGATGCTGTGCTCACGCACCTGCGCGAGCACGGCTGGACCCCTGACACGGTTGCCGACGATCAGGGCAGCCATACGCTGTTCCGCCACCGGCTCATCGGCGAGGATGATCTGGTCGCGCTGCGGCCCCGGAGCAGCTCGGCCGGTGATCCGGACCTCGTCTGGCGCCCTGTCGGTCCGCAACCGCCTCATGAACGGCTGGTGCTGGCCGCGGCTGCCGGCACCCCCTGGGGCTGACCCCTGGCAGACAGCCCGAATTCCCACCAGCACAGTTCGAGAGTGTGCGCCTGCACCAGTGCTGGTGCTCTCGCTGCTGCACCGAACGGACGACACCGTCGCGCCCCTCCGGCGTGCCGGTCCGGCGCCCGTTCCCGGACCGTCCTGTAATGGCGCCGACCCCCTGGCTCGAGGACGGAGACCGATGCACGAGATGTCCGTCGCGCTCGCCGTGGTCGAGCAGGTCGAGGCGGCGGCACGTTCCCGCCGGGCCACCGGCGTCAGCAGCATCAGCCTGGACGTCGGGGAACTGGCCGGCGTCGTCCCCGACTCGCTCGCCTTCTGCTTCGAGCTGGCCTCAGCGGGCACTGCCGTCGCGGGCGCCGAGCTGATCACCCACACCGTGCCGGGCACGGCCCGCTGCGAGCCGTGCTCCCAGGACTGGGCGGTCGGCATGCCGCCCCGACTGCTCTGCCCCGGCTGCGGCACCGCCGCCGTCGAGCTCGTCTCCGGTCGTGAACTGCACATCCGCGAGGTCCGTTGGGCGGCCGGACCCACCGATCCTGCCGAGACCGGCGACCGTATCCGCCGGCCTGCCTACGAGGAGAGCTGAACATGTGCCGAGCAGTCGACCTCCAGCGGGCGGTCCTCGCCAAGAACGACGCCGCGGCCCGGATCCTGCGCTCCGAACTCACCGACCGCGGCACCACGGTCGTCAACCTGCTTTCCAGCCCCGGGAGCGGCAAGACCGCCCTCCTGGAGCGCGAGCTGCGCCTCGCCCGCGAACAGGGCGTCAGCACGGCAGCGATCACTGCCGACCTGGCCACCGAGAACGACGCCGAACGCCTGGCCCGCGCCGGCGTCCCGGTCAAGCAGGTGCTCACCGACGGCCTGTGCCACCTGGAAGCCGACATGGTCGCCCGGCACCTGCACGACTGGCTGCCCGAGCCCACCCGGCTGCTGTTCGTCGAGAACGTCGGCAACCTCGTCTGCCCCGCCGGCTACGACCTCGGAGAGTCCCTGCGCGTCGTACTCGCCTCGGTCACCGAAGGGGAGGACAAGCCGCTGAAGTACCCCACGGCGTTCGGCCTCGCCCATCTGGTGATCGTCACCAAGGCCGACCTGGCCGAACCCGCCGAGTTCGACGAGACGGCCTTCCGCCGGAACGTGGAGCAGGTCAACCCCGGCGTCGAGGTCGCCCTCAGCTCCGTGCGCGACGACCGGGGCGCCGGACTGCTCCTCCAGCGGGCCCTGGCCGTTGCCCAGGGCTCCCGCGTCCACGCCCCGGTGATGGCCCGGGCCGGCGCATGACCGCAGCCCCACCAGGCTCCTCCGCACCGGCGGCGCCACAGGAGCGGGCGCACTCCGCGGCATCGCAGCGTCCGGCCGCCGGGGCGGCCCCACGGCGCAGCCGGGTCCTCGTGCGGGGTGTCGTCCAAGGAGTCGGGTTCCGGCCCTACCTCTACGCCCTGGCAACCGGGCTGCGCCTGTCCGGACACGTCACCAACACGGCGGACGGCGTCGTCGCGGAGGTCGAGGGTGCCGCCGGGGACGTCGCGGACTTCTGCGCTCGCATCGCCCCCGAGGCACCGCCCCTGGCCCGCGTGGAGTCCGTCGAGACCCTGGACGTCGCCGCCACCGGAGGCAGCGGCTTCACCATCGTGCCCTCACAGGAGGGCGGCGCCGTGCACACGCTCGTCCCGCCCGACACGGCCACCTGCGACGACTGCCTCGCCGAACTCGCCGATCCCGCCGACCGGCGACACCTGCACCCCTTCATCACCTGCACCCACTGCGGCCCCCGCTTCACCATCGTCACCGGCCTGCCCTACGACCGCGTCCACACGACCATGGCCGGCTTCCCCCTCTGCCCGGAGTGCGCACGGGAGTACGAGGACCCGGCGGACCGGCGCTTCCACGCCCAGCCGGTCGCCTGCCACCGCTGCGGCCCCCGACTGCGCCTGATCACCGCCCTCGACGGCCCCGCACGCCCGCCGGCACCCGGCACGGACACCGACCCGCTCGCCGAGGCGCGGAGGATGCTCGCGGACGGCGCGATCCTCGCCGTGAAGGGCCTCGGCGGCTACCACCTGGCCTGCGATGCGACCGACCCCGCGGCCGTGGCCGAACTGCGCCGCCGCAAGGCACGCGGCGACAAACCCTTCGCGCTCATGGCCGCCGAACTCGCCGACATCGAACCGCTGGTGCACCTCGGCCCCCTCGAACGCGAGCTTCTCACCGGCCCCGTCCGCCCCGTGGTCCTGCTGCGCCGCCGCGAGGACGCCGTGCCGCACCCGGGCGCCGCCCCGGCACCCGCCGTCGCCCCGGGCAGCCCCGACCTCGGCTTCATGCTGCCCTACACCCCGGTACACCACCTGCTCCTGGGGCTCGGCGCACCGAACAGCGAGGGACCGCGACTGCTCGTCATGACCAGCGGCAACCTCTCGGGCGAACCCATCGTCACCGACGACACGGAGGCACTGACCCGGCTCGCCGGCCTGGCCGACGCATGGCTGCTGCACGACCGGCCCATCCACGTCCCCTGCGACGACTCCGTCGTCCGCGTCTGCGACGGGGAGCAGCTGACCCTGCGCCGCTCTCGCGGATACGCCCCCCTGCCGGTGACCCTTCCGGTCGACGTCGCCCCCGCTCTCGCCGTGGGCGGCGACCTCAAGAACACCTTCTGCCTCGGCGAGGGCCGCAAAGCCTGGCTGTCCGCCCACATCGGCGACATGGACGACCTCGCCACCCAGCTCGCCCTGGCCTGTGCCGAGCAGCAGCTGGAATCCGTCACGGGAGTGCGGCCCGCCCTGCTCGCCACCGACCGCCACCCCGCCTACCGCTCCGCGAACTGGGCCAGGCGCCACGCGGACGGGCGGCCCGTCGTCCCCGTCCAGCACCACCACGCGCATATCGCCGCCGCCATGGCCGAGAACGGTCTCGACGGCACGCGTCCGGTGCTCGGCGTCGCCTTCGACGGCACCGGCTACGGCCTCGACGGCGCCGTCTGGGGCGGGGAGTTCCTTCTCGCCGACTACGCCGGCTTCTCCCGGTTCGCCCACCTCGCCTACGTACCGCTGCCCGGCGGCGACGCGGCCGTACGACGCCCGTACCGCATGGCCCTCGCCCACCTCGCTGCCGCCGGAATGCCGGCCGACCCCGCACTGCCCTGCACCGGCGTCTGCCCGCCCGACGAACTCCGGCTCCTGCAACAGCAGCTGGAGCGAGGTGTGAACTGCGTGCCGACCTCCAGCATGGGCCGCCTGTTCGACGCGGTCTCCTCCCTCGCGGGCATCCGGCACCACGCCGGATACGAGGCGCAGGCCGCGATCGAGCTGGAAGCCGCCGCCCTGCGCTCACCGGACACCGAGCACGACCCCCGCTACGGCTTCCGGCTCGGCGCGCGCCGACCCGGCGACCCGCTCACTGCGGACCCCGCGCCCCTGCTGGCCGCGGTCGTCGACGACGTACGCGGCGGCACCCCCGCCGCCGTCGTCGCGGCGCGCTTCCACCGAGCCGTGGCACGCCTGGTGCGCGAGGTCTGCGCCGTCGCGCGGGACGAACTCGGCGTGAAGACAGTGGCGTTGACCGGGGGAGTGTTCACCAACGGCGTGTTGTCGACAGCCTGCGCCCAGGGGCTGCGCCAGGACGGGTTCACCGTGCTGCGCCATTGCCTGATCCCGCCCAACGACGGCGGTCTGGCCCTCGGACAGCTCGTCGTGGCGGCCCGTGCCACCGCCGTGGAAGCGCCCGGCGAGGCGCCAGGACAGCGACAGTGAGGAGACCCGTATGTGTCTGGCGGTACCCGGGCGGGTGCTGGACGTGGAGGACCGGGACGGAACCCGGATGGCCACCGTCGACTTCGGCGGTGTGGTCAAGGAGGTGTGCCTGGAGTACCTGCCGGACCTGAAGGTCGGCGAGTACGCCATCGTGCACGTGGGGTTCGCCCTTCAGCGGCTCGACGAGGAGTCGGCCAAGAGGACGCTGGAGCTGTTCGAAACCCTCGGCCTGCTCCAGGAAGAGTTCGGCGACCCGTGGGACACGGCCGCCGAGGCGGCGGGGAGCGAGGGGCAGGCGCACGACAGCGTCGCCGGAGAGGTGCGGCCGTGAAGTACATCGACGAGTTCCAGAACCCCGGGCTGGCGCGGCGGCTGCTCGACGAGATCCGTGCGACGGTGACCCGGCCCTGGGCGCTGATGGAGGTCTGCGGCGGACAGACCCACAGCATCATCCGTCATGGGATCGACCAACTCCTCCCTCCGGAGATCGAGTTGATCCACGGTCCGGGCTGTCCGGTCTGTGTCACGCCGCTGGAGATCATCGACAAGGCCCTGGAGATCGCCTCCCGCCCCGGAGTGATCTTCTGCTCGTTCGGGGACATGCTCCGCGTACCCGGCACGGGCCGCGACCTCTTCCAGGTGCGCGGGCAGGGCGGCGACGTCAGGGTGGTCTACTCTCCGCTCGACGCGCTGCGGATCGCCGAGCAGAACCCGGACCGTGAGGTGGTGTTCTTCGGCATCGGCTTCGAGACCACGGCTCCGCCCAACGCGATGACGGTCCATCAGGCACGCAGGCGGGGCATCCGGAACTTCAGCCTGCTCGTCTCCCACGTCCGCGTCCCCCCGGCGATCGAGGCGATCATGCGGTCCCCGGACTGCCGCGTCCAGGGCTTCCTTGCCGCCGGCCATGTCTGCAGCGTGATGGGCACGGCGGAGTACCCGGAGCTCGCGCGACGACACCAAGTGCCGATCGTCGTCACCGGCTTCGAGCCGCTGGACATCCTCGAGGGCGTACGCCGGACCGTGCTCCAGCTGGAACGGGGCGAGCACACGGTCGAAAACGCCTATCCGCGAGCCGTTCCGGCCGAGGGCAATCCGGCCGCGCAGGCGATGCTCAGCGACGTCTTCGAGGTCACCGACCGGGCGTGGCGGGGCATCGGCGTGATCCCCGACAGCGGCTGGCGACTGTCCGACCGATACCGTGACCACGACGCCGAGCACCGTTTCTCCGTCGAGGGCATCGACACCCGGGAACCCGCCGAGTGCCGCAGCGGCGAGGTCCTCCAGGGCCTGCTGAAACCGAACCAGTGCGAGGCATTCGGCACCACGTGCACGCCCCGGTCCCCGCTCGGCGCCACGATGGTGTCCAGCGAAGGCGCCTGCGCCGCCTACTACCTCTACCGACGGCTCGACCCGGGAGCCCCGGGACAGCGGCTCCCTGCCGTGAACAGCGCCTCCCTCGGCACCCCGTCCTCGACCACCGCTTCCCGGGAGGGCAGCCCCGTTGCCTGACACCGCAAGCACCACCAGCACCGTCAGCTCTTCCGCCTCGGAACGGGCGCCCGACATGCTCGCCTGGACCTGCCCGGCACCGCTGCGGGACCAGTCCCGGATCGTGATGGGCCACGGCGGCGGCGGAGCCCTGTCCGCCGAGCTGATCGAGCACCTCTTCGCGCCGGCCTTCGGGGGACCGGCCCTCTCGCACACCACGGACGCGGCCGAAGTCCGGATCGGCGGCGCCCGCCTGGCGTTCTCCACGGACTCCTTCGTGGTGCGCCCGTTGTTCTTCCCGGGCGGCAGCATCGGCGACCTCGCCGTCAACGGCACCGTGAACGACCTCGCCATGAGCGGAGCCAGGGCGAGCCACCTCTCCTGCGGCTTCATCCTGGAGGAGGGCGTGGCGACCGAAACCGTCGCTCGCGTCGCGAACGCCCTCGGCGCAGCGGCGCGCACGGCGGGCGTAGAGGTCGTCACGGGGGACACCAAGGTCGTGGAGGCCGGTCACGGGGACGGCATCTACATCAACACATCCGGAATCGGACTGATCCCCGAGGGGGTCGATCTGCGTCCGCAGCGGGTCGTGCCCGGTGACGTGGTGATCGTCAGCGGTCCCATCGGTGTGCACGGTGTGGCGATCATGAGCCTGCGCGAGGGTCTCGAGTTCGGTGTCGAGATCGAGAGCGACTGCGCGCCGCTCGGCGGCCTCGTCGAGGCGATGCTCGCCGTGACACCGGACGTGCATGTGATGCGCGACCCCACACGCGGGGGCCTGGCCGCCTCGCTCAACGAGATCGCGGTGGCATCGGGCACCGGCGTGGTCCTCAACGAACGGGCGGTGCCGGTTCCCGACGCGGTGGCCAACGCGTGCACGGTACTCGGACTCGACCCGATGTACGTGGCGAACGAGGGCAAGCTCGTGGCCTTCGTCCCGCGCGACCGGGCGGACGCCGTGCTGGCCGCGATGCGCGCCCACCCCATGGGTGTCGGCGCGGCGGTGATCGGCGAGGCGGTCGAGGCGCACCCGGGCATGGTGGTCGCCCGTACCGGTCTCGGCGGCACCCGCGTCGTGGACATGCCGCTCGGTGAGCAGCTGCCGCGGATCTGCTGAGGTCAGCCCCGGCGCCCGCGCCGCTCTCGCGCGGTGTCGAGGGTCCACGTGTGGGTGCAGTTCGGGCACTGCAGGTGGACCCGGGGCCCCTTGTTCGCGATCAGATAGCGCCAGTGCGTACGGCAGTTGCGGCCGTCCAGACAGGTCTCACACTCGCGGGCGTCGTCGCACCCCGGGCAGGCGACCCAGGCGCGCCGGGCCGGGTCGGCGTGGGGGTCAATGGGAAGACGCACGGCCCGGCTCCTGACCGGGCAGTACGCCCGCCGCGACCAGCATGCTGTGAATCCGCTGCTGCTCGGCGTCGAGGCCGGAGTAGAGCAGAGCGTACGCGGCCTCCTCGGACCGCAGGACCTCCACGGGGTCCCAGTCGGACCCGAGCGCGGCCACGACCTCGGCCCGGCGCCGGGCCTCCTCGGCGGTGAGGTCGATCGTGAAGGTCAGGTGGTCGGGATCGGAGTCCTGGATCATGGGGGCACTTTCGGACGAAATCGAACTGATTCCGCCACGTGTACCAGAGCGGGTGCTGGAGGGGGAAGGGTGCGGAAGTCGAGCGGACATCACTGACCCGTCGACCCGATACGGGACGCAATCCTCACAAATACGACACGCTTATGTTGATATAAGGCGCATTTCACCCATATCTCTGCTCGGATGTCGAGGCCGGACGCGGGCCCCTGTGTGGCCAAGCTCATGCCCGGCCACATCAGAGGGGCCCGGTTTCACACGATGGTGGGGGAGGGTCGATTCAGCCAATGTCGATGGATCCTGCGTTCAGCACCTCGATCTCGGAGGGACCGGCGTTGAAGGTCGACGCCTTGATCCTGGTGCCGCCGAGCTCCTTCTGGAACAGCCCTTCCTGGACGCCCACCAGCGCGGTGGCGAGTGTGAGGTTGGGAAAGTAGCCGATCTTGGAGTTGGAGCCGTAGCCGCAAGCATCTGGCAACAGGGTGTTCACGCATGTCAGGGGTTGGTCCAGGCTCCCGGAGTATCGGTCAGCGCGGACACCTCAGCGGGTAGTTGGGCCGACGCGACATTGGCGAGCGAGACGCGCTCGAGGACCTCGCGCACGTTGGACCGCAACGCGATCCACAGGGGGAGCAGCGACTCGGCGGGACCGGTGTAGGACAGGTCCGGCGGGCGGACCCCGCGCACCGAGACCAGTGGTCCGTCCACGATGCGGATGACATCTGCGATGCTGATCGACTCTGCGGACCTGGCCAGCCGGTAGCCGCCGTTGCCGCCGCGCTGGCTGAGGACGAGACCGCCACGGCGCATGTCGTTCAGGATGCCTTCGAGATACTTGTGCGGGATGTCCTGGGCGTCGGCGATGGCCTCGGCCTTCAGGGGAGCGTCGTCTGGCGACGCGGCGAGCTGCAGTGCGGCACGTACCGCGTAGTCCGCCCTGGCTGAGATCCGCATACGCGCATTATTCCGTACGGTTTCTGCAGGCATCCGCTTCGGGCAGGCCGCTGCGGGGGTGTGATGCGGCTGCGAGGGTGTGCCGGGTCAAGCGGGCAGGGCGAAGGGCGGGTGGGTGCCGTTGAGGAAGTAGTCCCCGACATCGCGGAGTTGGTGGGCGATGGGCTCGTACAACGTGTGAGTCCGGGCATTGCGCCAGAAGCGGTCGAAGCCCAGCCGCGAGGAGGTGGAGCGGGCGCCGATGGTGTCCAGAGCGCGGTTGGTGGACTCCTGTACGGCCCTGGAGGCGGCGGCTTCGGCCATGGCTGCGAGTGCGGAGATCTCCGCGCACTCGTCGTAGGTGAGGTCTTCGCCGCGTACCAGCCCGCCGCGCACGGCTTCCAGGGCTTGATCGGCGAGTGCGGACGCCGAGCGGGTGAGGACGGTGATTTCTCCGTAGGCGGCCAGCAGCTGCGGGTCGTGGGGAGTGCCCACCGGCCAGGCGGGGCGCCAGGGTGCGTGACCTGTCCTGCTGTACTCACGGGCCTCGGCGAGCACTCCCTCGGCTATGCCGAGCAGCAGCTGGACGGAGACGAGGCGTCCGACCGGAGACGCCAGGGCGGCCAGGGGAGACAGGCTGTCCTCGTCCGTGGCCAGGGAGCCGAGTACGTCGTCGGCGGCGACCGGTACGGCGTCGAAATCCACGCTTCCGCCTGCCGCGAGCCGCTGGCCGAACGCGTCGGCGTCGCCGTCGATCCGCACGCCGCGACGGGCGGGATCCACCACGACGGCGAGTGGTTCACCGGTGTCGGCCCACACGGCCCGCACGGCAAGACGGTCGGCGATCAGGACCCCGGTGGCGTAGCTCTGCCGGCCGTCGAGGAACTGGCCACCAGCTGTCCTGGCCAGCGTCAGAGGAGGTTCCTGACGGGCGAAACCACCGCCCCAGCACCACTGTTCCTCCGTGGACTGCCGTTCGACCCGCGCGGCGAGGGCCGGCTTGGCGAAGAACCGGGCGCTCCACGACGTGAAGTAATGACAGCCGAGCAGCTGACCGATCGCACCGTCGGCTGCGGCGATCTCCCGGACCACGGCGTAGGCCGTGGGCCAGTCCGCGCCGCCTCCCCCGGACTCGGCCGGTGCCAGGAGCGTCAGCAGTCCTGCCTCGCGCAGCAGGGACACTTCGTCGAGCGGGACCTTGCCTGCCTGCTCCCTGGCCACCGCGTCCGCGGCCAGGTCGTCCGCCGCCTCGCGGGCCACGCGCAGCCAGTGCGCACGACCGGGCCCGGTCCGGGCGGACTGGGAGGCGGGGTCGGACGGCGCAGTGGCAACGCCCATGGCAGTGCTCTCCTCAAGTTCGGCGGCAGGGCGCGGTGTTGGGCTCTCCGGCTGGCCGGGGCGGCCACCTACCGATCGCGCGCATGCACGTGACGGGGATACCGCAGGAGCGGCGCGGCACGGGCGGATGTGTGAGCCGCGTGCCTCACGCGTGACAGCAGGCGGCGCTGACGACGCGACAAAAGTCGACATGCCGACGACGAACGAGTCGCTGCTGCGTACGGAGCATGTCCATCATCCTGCGCACCCTTGCTGAACATCGTCAAGGCTTCCCTAGTAATTCGATTGGAAAAGTAGGGAAGTTGGTGATGAAGGGCGGCTCGCTATACCGCCGCCTGGAGGAGGTTCTGGAAGCGGGCGATGCCGAGCATGGCGTGCTGGGCGCCGTCGCCCTTGAGATGGCAGTCTCCCAGGATCTTCCAGGTCTTCATGCGCGCGAAGACGTGCTCAACGCGCGCGTGGACCCGCTTGTGGGAACGGTTGTGCTCACGCTTGCAGTCGCACAGCTCGCCTCCCGCCGGGCGGCGGTGTGGGATGACCAGTCCGGTGCCCGGGTAGCCGCCGTCGGCGATCGTGATGGTCTTGCCGACGGCGGCCCTGGCACCGGACTCGCCCACGCCTTGCAGTCGTTGCGGTTGCCGGGGACAGGACGTCCGACGACAACGACCAGCTGGCTGTCGGCGTCGATGACGACCTGGTGATTGATGGAGTACCGATAGTTCTTCGCTTGGATTTTTCGGACTGATGCTGACCCAATGCTGACTTTACTGGCAGGGGGTCAGGTCTTTGCGGGGACACCGCTCGCACTTCCCGTACCCCTCTCGCCACCCCATTCTGCGTGCTGTCCGACGACGACGAACCTATACAGCCGCCTGCCGGGCATCTCACTTGTTCGCCGCGGACTATTCTCAACTCTTCTGGAATTCCTGTCAGCTTGAATATGAATGCCAGTGGTTGAATTTAAGTGCCACACGGGATACTTACGACAGGGCTGCTTTACGTTGCCGCTCATCCCGCCTCGGGGTAGCGTGGGGGGCGACCGCCTATGAGCTATTGGTCGCGATGTCGATACGCGCATCATCTCGCGCGCGACAGCACCAGGAGGAATCCATGGGCAGAGTTCTCTTTGTGGTCACCGGCGCAAGCTACTGGACCCTGCGGGACGGCCACCGGCATCCAACGGGGTACTGGGCCGAGGAGTTCGCCGCCCCTTACAGCGCGTTCAAGGAGGCCGGCCACCAGATCACCGTGGCAACACCGGGCGGCGTCATCCCTGTCGTGGACACGATGAGCCTCCAGCCCCGCATGACCGGCGGCGAGGAGAACATGCTCGCGCTGACAGCTGTCCTCGAAGAAGCCGAGGAACTGCGTCATCCGGTCGTCCTCAAGGACGTGAAGCTCGAGGATTTCGACGCCGTCTACTACCCCGGCGGGCACGGACCGATGGAGGATCTCGCGGTCGATGCCGATTCCGGGATCTTCCTGCGCAGGGCACTCGCTTCCGGTAAGCCACTGGGCATCGTCTGTCACGCTCCGGCCGCGCTGCTTGCCACGCGCGACGAATACGGCAACACACCTTTCGCGGGGTACCGTGTGGCCGGCTTCTGCAACGAGGAGGAAGCGGGAGTCGGGTTCGCCGATAAGGCGAAGTGGTTGCTCGAAGACGAGCTGAAGAAGCTTCCCACGGACTACTCACGTGGGCCCGCCTGGGAGCCGTACACAATTGTGGACCGCAACCTGTACACAGGGCAGAATCCCGCGTCATCCGGCCCTCTCGCGCAGGAGATGCTGAAATCGCTTTAGTGATCACATGCTGTTCGACGGTCGCGGGCCCCACGGGGGTGACAGGCCATCGGCCGTCCTGATGTTCCGTACGACGAACCGGGGTGACCCGGCGAAGACCAGCAGTACCGGACGCGTAGTGCACCGTGGCGGTCCGGCAGGGAGCCCGGTGGTGGCGTGGGTGCGCGAGCAGGACCCGGGTCTCTCGGCATTGCGGCGTGCACTTCGCGTCGCGATCATCACGCCTTCGCTGTTTGCACTGACATTCCTCGTCATCGGGAATCCGGTCATGGCGGTCTTCGCGGCCTTCAGCCCGATGGTGGATGCTGTTCGTGGACTTCAGTGGCCCGATACGGGAACGGGTGGCTCAACAGCTCAGTCTGGTCCTGGTCTCCACTGTGTTGCTGTGCCTCGGGAGCCTGGCCGGCCAGTTGGTCTGGCTCGCAGGTGTAGCCACGTTCCTGGTCGCGTTCGCCGTGCTGTTCTCCGGTGTCATCAGCTCCGCCCTCGCCAGCGCGGGAACATCACTGCTGATCAGTTTCGTGCTTCCCGCCACACTCATCGGGCCGGTGAGTTCGATCCCCTTCCGAATAGCCAGTTGGTCCCTCGGAGGAGCGGCAACCATCACTGCGGTCGGCGTCATGTGGCCGCGTCCAGTCAGCGAACCCCTACGCACCTCCCTCGCCGGTGCCTGCGCCGTGATGGCCAAGCACCTGCGTGCCGAAACCGACTGCGTCCGTGCGTCCATCCCGAGCACCGCGGCGCTCGATGCGGCAGCACAGGAGACGGGTAACGCCGCCGCCGCCCTTCGGAAGGCCTTCTACGCGACCCCGTACCGTCCCACCGGGGTGTCCACGACGGCCCGGGCACTGGTTCGATTGGTCGACCAGGTCTTCTGGCTCGGCAACGTCCTGCAACAGGCCCAGCCGAAGAAACATGACCCTATGAGCTGGTCAGTCGTGTGCGACGTCGAGTTCGCGGCCGCAGCCGTCCTTGAGCACGCAGCGTCACTCCTGCAGTCCGGCACGAGCCCGCCTCGCGGCCTGGCCTCTGACATCGGTCGGCTGGAAGCATCGGGAGCACGACTCGAGGAGGTGCTGACCGGCTCTCTCCCCGAAAGCCTGGCGGCGAAGTCGGCCCAGGCCTCGACCGGGACAGTGCCTGACACGGCGTCTGAGCCGGTCACAGCGTTGATCGCTTCGCTGGAGCCCGGTTTCCGCGTCAAAAGAATCAGCTTCATTACGGCGGCAATCGCCGGGGACATCGAGCTCGCCGTGGCAGCACAGCAACGCATGTGGTGGCAGCAGTTGCTCGGACAACAGCCTGTGAACACGGCCCCCGCCTTGTCATCGGCACGTGATCGCCTCGCGGCACACCTCAACCGCAACTCCGTATGGCTGCACAACAGCCTGCGAGGCGCTGCCGCTCTCAGCCTCGCTGTGGTCCTCGCCCAGCTCAGCGGCCTGGGCCATTCATTCTGGGTCGTCTTCGGCACCTTGGCCGTACTGCGCTCCAATGCCGTGAACACAGGTCAGACCGTCGGTCGCGCACTGCTGGGAACCATCATCGGCTTCGCCATCGGTGTGGCTGTCATCCTTGCGCTCGGCGCCCATCCCGTCGCCTTGTGGGTGGTACTCCCGTTCGCGATCGTGCTGATAGGGCTTGAACCATCCATCACCTCCTTCACGGCCGGGCAGGCCGGCTTCACCGTGGTCCTGCTGATCCTCTTCAGCATCATCGACCCCGTTGGGTGGGAGGTCGGACTGATCCGGATCGAGGACATGACGCTCGGATGCGCGGTGAGCCTCGTCGTGGGGGTCCTGTTCTGGCCGCGGGGCGCAGGCTCCGCCTTGGGCCAGGCGCTGTGCGAAGCATTCCAGGACGCAGCCCGGTACCTACGTAGCACCGTCACCTCCGGGCTGATGAAATGCGACGGCTGGGTGGAGCCCTCAGCGTCCTCGGGTGAGGACAGGTGGTTGGCCTCGGCCTCCGCTCGGCGACTCGACGACGCCTTCCGCGGATACCTGGCAGAGCGCGGTACCAAGCGGCTCGCGCTGCCCGAGGTGAGCTGCTTGGTCAACACGGTCTCCGCCCTGCGGCTGACCGGAGATGCCGTAGCCGACCTGTGGTCGCGCGCGGGACATCAGCCCCGAGGGGATCGAGCCGCCGCCTGTGTCGCGACCCTGGGCGCCTGCGTGCCGATCGTGGCCTGGTTCGAGACATCCGGCCGCGCACTGGCAGGCCGTGCGGCCTCTCCTCGCACAGTGAGTCCACCGGCGGTGAACGATGCATTCAAGGAGGCCCTGCACCGTGATCTGAGCGCAGACGGAGGCGGGTATGAGGCTTCCGCGGCGGTGAGGGTGATTTGGACAGCAGACCACCTCGACACGCTGCGACTCCTGCAGAGGGAGATCATCGGTTCTGTGCGGGAGGCCGCCGCTGTCGGCAGGCCGCGGGCGAGTCAGAGCCGGCGTCCATGACGCGGTCACATTCATCATCGGCCTGCCCCGGGGTTCTGCGGGGTGAGCGATCGGCTTCCGGGCCGACGCCCTCGTCGTGGCCGACGACGCTCCAACGTGCCGCAACTTGGGCCGGCGCACTTGCATGCCTGCTCGCGCTCCGGTCCCGGAGGGTGCAGTGCGACGGGCTTCGGTGAAGCGACGGTCGGAGAATTTCGGCTGCCTTAGGCGTCTTGGCCGATCCAGACGGTTTTGGCGTTCATGAACTCGCGCATGCCACATGCTGCAGCCATCCCGCCGCCCGCTCCTCGACGCTCGTCAACCGGTACGAGGCGGCTGCGGTCGCCGCCCGGGCAAGCTGCCCTCCAGTTCCTCGGGAGTCAGTTCGTCGAACCTCTCGAGGACCTCACCTGTCACAGGACTCGTCATTGTGATAGCCATAAATCAAACGGTATGACTCAAGCACGGCATCGGATGCGCGGCAAGCGCAGACACGCGAAGATGGTATACAGCGGAACGCGGACCATCACGACTTCCACGTCGTAGGCCCCTTTCGGGTTCACGGAGCCGACCGCACACGTCAATCGTGGCGGCTGTGGCCGACGCCTTCCGCACGATCCTCACGGTTCCAAGCCACCGAAAAGGCGAAGTTCACGTTCTACGCCGGGGAAGTGGAAGCACATGACCGCATTGGGAATCCTCAAATCAGGCAAGGGCAGACTGGCCCTCGGAGTGGCGCTCCTCTCCGCCCTCACCGTGGTGCCGGCCCAGGCCACAGACGATCCCGGCAAAGCCCCGCAGGGCCAGAAGCCGACCATAGTGCTCCTGCACGGAGCATTCGCCGACGGCTCCAGCTGGAACGCAGTGGTGCAGCGCCTGCAGCACGACGGCTACCACGTCATCGCCCCACCCAACACCCTGCGCGGCATACCCCAGGACTCGACCTACCTGAACAGCCTCCTGAAGACCATCAAGGGACCGATCGTCCTCGTCGGACACTCCTACGCCGGCGAAGTGATCTCACAGGCGGCCGCCGGCCTCGACAACGTCAAGGCACTCGTGTACATCAACGCGATCATGCCGGACAAGGGAGAGTCCTTCGCCAGCCTCTCCAGCAAGTTCCCGGCAGCCCCGCTCGCCAAGGCGCTGACACAGGTCCCGTTCCGCAACGGCGACGGCACCACCGGCACCGACGTGTACATCCAACCCGGCAAAGTCCACGCCACCTTCGCCCAGGACCTCTCCCAGCAGCAGGCCTCCATCATCGCCTCGACACAGCGCCCGATCGCACTGTCGGCCTTCACCGACCAACTCACCGAAGCAGCCTGGCGAGACAAGCCCGTCTACGTGCTCGTCGGCAAACAGGACCGGGGCATCAACCCGAGCCTCGAACGATACGAGGCCAAACGCGCACACGCACGCAAGACAGTGGAGATCAACTCCTCACACGTGTCCCTGGTCTCCCACCCCCAAGCCGTCACAGATCTCATCCTCACCGCCGCCCACAACTCCGGCAACCAGTAGACGAACAGGCATGACCCGCCGCAGCCGCGGGTTGCGGTTCCACACCGCGGCTGCTGTCGGCAGAAAGCGTGACGAACCTCGTTCCTGAATCCTGAAGCGGTGGTCACAGAACGGCGGCGACGGCGAGTTCACCAAATGCTGCTGAGGTTCTCAATCGAGGTCGGTCCGGCCAGTCTGCTGAACTACTGAGCGGCCACTAGAATTTGGTCGAGCACTCATCAGCCCTACGAGGAGGGGCAACTCTGCGGCACGCGGGCTGAGATTTCGGCGATTTTCGCGGTCCGGGAATGCAAAAGGAAGAGTGCGACAGCGGCGATCGCTCGCATGTCGGCGACGCTCATCAGCTTCGTACTCTGCCTGGTTTACGTCGCGTTCTTGCCCTTTCAAACGTGGGGCCTCGCCCTGCTCGTGGGCTTGGGCGTCCTGGTGCCCGGGCTAAGGGCCTGCGGAGAATCAAGATGTTGCTTCGCGATCTGGGACTCGTTGGTGTGGTATGCGCATCCCTGACGAGACCCGCGACCAACTCACCGTGAAGTTCGCGGTGTTGTTCCCGCACCTGGATGAGCGGCAGCGGCGGCTGCTCATGGGGGCCGAGGCCCGGTTACTTGGACATGGCGGTATCCGGGCCGTCGCGCAGGCGGCTGCGGCGAGCGAAACCACGGTCCGCAAGGGTGTGTTTGAGTTGGAGACCGGTGAGGAGCCGCTGGGGCGGGTGCGGCGGCCGGGCGGGGGTCGCAAGCGGATCGCGGATATCGATCCGGGGCTGCGGCCCGCGCTGCTGGCGCTGGTCGAGCCGGACGAGCGAGGTGATCCGATGTCGCCGCTGCGGTGGACGGTGAAGTCGACCCGTGTTCTGGCGCGGGAGCTGACCCGGGCCGGGCACAAAGTCAGCGCCAACACCGTTGCCGAGTTGCTGGGGGAGGAAGGCTTCAGCCTCCAGGCGAACGCCAAGACGCTCGAGGGCGGCCAGCACGCGGACCGAGACGCCCAGTTCCGCTATCTCAACGAGCAGGCACGCAAGCACCGGGACGCCGGACAGCCGGTGATCAGCGTGGACACCAAGAAGAAGGAACTCGTCGGCCAGTTCAAGTCCAACGGCCGGCAGTGGCGGCCTGCCGGTGATCCGGCGCCGGTGAACGTCCACGACTTCGCCGACCCCCAGCTGGGCAAGGCCATCCCCTACGGCATCTACGACGTCACAGCGAACACCGGCTGGGTCAACGTCGGCACCGATCACGACACGGCCGCGTTCGCGGTGGAATCGATCCGCCGCTGGTGGCACGGCCAGGGCAAGGCCGCCTACCCGCAGGCGACACGGCTGCTGATCAGCGCCGATGCGGGCGGCTCCAATGGCTACCGGACCCGGGCCTGGAAACTCGAACTCGCCCGCCTCGCCGCCGAAACGGGGCTGACGATCACGGTCTGTTGCCTCCGGGCACATCGAAGTGGAACAAGATCGAGCACCGGCTCTTCTCGCACATCACCATGAACTGGCGCGGATGCCCGCTGACCAGCCACGAAGTCATCGTCCAGTCCATCGCCGCCACCACGACCCGCGCCGGCCTGCGCGTCATGGCCGAGCTGGACACCAACGCCTACCCGACCGGAGTCACCATCGGTGACGCGGATATGGCAGCCCTGCCGCTGACCCGCCACCCTTTCCACGGCGACTGGAACTATGCCCTGCACCCCCAGCCGGCCCCGCCTATCCCGGCACCCCGAGCCCCGCAGACACAGGCGCCGGAGTGGGACCCGGCCGTGCTGTCCGACCCCGCACTGACCGGAATGACCCCACACCAGCTGAACGATCTGACCCAGACCCTGCCCCCGGACGGTGACACCCGCCGAGGCCGCCCACCCCGGCTCGCCTTCCCCGACCAGGTCCTGGCCACCGTGCTCCACCTACGAGTCGCCCTCGCAGCGGAACCCCTCGCCGTGCTGTTCAACAGCAGCCGCACCGCCATGCACCGCACCCTGCTGAAGATCAGGAAACTGCTCAAGGCACACGGCATCGTCATCCCACCAGCCACCACCCCACCCACCGCTCTCGCAACTCTCCAGACCCGAGTCATCGCCCAAACCAACGACCCCAACAGCAAGATCAAGACGACGTGTTAATGATTCGCAGGCCCTTAGTGGGCGATGAACTCCCGGACCAGTTTTACGAAGTCGTCCGGCTTTTCGAAGAACGCGACGTGACCGGCGTCGATTTCGGCGTACGTGCTGCCCGGTATCGCCGCGTGCAGGGCCCGGCTGTGCTCCACGGGCACGGTGGCGTCCTGGGAGCATCCCACCACCAGTGTCGGCGCCTGGATTTGCGGCAGCAGGTGGCGGATGTCCACGCGTAGATCCAGGTCGACATGGCGCAGGGTGCCGGGTGTGGGCGGCATGTTGGGCACGAGCTTCTCGACCTCGTCGCGGCCGATGGTGTTGAGGAAGCCGCGACTGAAGCCGGTCATGGTGACGCTGCGGCCGAAGCTTTCGGCGTCCACCTGGCCGAGCCGCTGCCACAGGGTGAAGAGGTTCCTCATGTATTCGTCGGCGTCGGTGTGCGCCCAGCCGGCGACCGTGATCAGGCGCCGTACGAGATCGGGCCGGGTGGCTGCGACTGCGGCGACGACAGGTGCGCCCATGGAGAACCCCAGCAAGTCGACCGGGCCCGTCCCGGCATCCTCGATGACGGCGATGACCTGTTCGGCCAGGCCGTCGATGGTCAGCGGCGCGCCGTCGTCGGTGGTCTGCTCGGTGCCGGACAGGTCGGGTGTGATGACGGTGTGTCGATCGGCGAACACGGGCGCGATCTGGCCCCACGTCAGCTCGGCGCCCGCGGAGCCGGTGCCGTGCGCCAGGACGAGGGCCGGTCCGGTGCCTGTCACGTCGTAGTGCACCTGAGCGTTTCCTGCGGCGACTGTGGCCATGGTCATCTCTCCCCTGTGGATCGACGCGCCCATTTAGTTGCGGCGCGGAATTTCCGTGGTGCAACTATGTGCGTTCGATATTCCTCATGTCAACTATCCGCACCGCAAGTACTGCTGCTAGGCTCCAGCCATGCCCGCACCGGATCTCTTTGACGACGCCCGCTTCACTGCGATGGGGCTGCTCCTGGAAGCCCACGACGGGCTGCTCGCCCGGCTGGCGCCCACCTTGGGCGGCCTGTCGGCGCTGGACTTCGACGTCCTGGTACGGCTGAGCCGTTCGCCCGGCCGGCGGCTGCGGCTCAGCGACCTGGCCGCCCAGACCTCCCTCTCGACCAGCGGCGTCACCCGCGTCGTCGACCGCCTGCAGCGCCGCGGTGAGGTCCGGCGCGAGGCCCGTCTCGACGACCGCCGCAGCACCTACGCGGTCCTGACCGCCGAGGGTGCAGACCTCCTCGAGCGGATCCTTCCCGGCCATCTCGACGCGATCGAGCACTGGTTCACCGGCCGGCTGACCGCAGAGCAACTCCACGCGCTGAACACCGCTCTGCGCATCGTCCGCGACGCCGTCCATCCGGACGCCGCCGCCCACTGAGCCGGCGCAAGGGGCGTCCGCGGCGGCTGCCGGTGGTCAACTGCTGGCAGGGCGAGATCGACACCGGCCATGGTCTCGAGCTGGCCCGCCGAAGTGCCGCCCAAGGCCCTGACCCTGGAGCGTTGGGGGAGGGGTTACCGGTCGGTTCCCGGGTCGGTCTGGAGCAGACCCGCGATGTCGCGGAGGCTGTGCTCGAACAGCGGCTCGGGATCGGTCAGGGCGAAGTCCAGGTGCCCGAACACCTCCATGGACACCATGCCGTACAGGCGGGACCAGGCGAGAAGGAAGACGTACAGGGCTTCCAGGGGTGGTTCGGAGCCGATGTGTTCCCGCATCTCCTCCAGCTGAGGGAGCCAGTCCGGGTCGAGGGCGCCGGGCTCTGGCAGCGGGAGGGTGCCCGCCCGCCAGAACTCCATCATGAGGCCGACGAAGACGCCGCCGAAGCGCCAACTGGCCGCATGGCAGGGGTCACCCGGGGCGCAGCCGGCGTCGGGCATCGGCTTGCTGAAGATGAGCGCGAACTCCGGCTTGTGGCGCAACGCCCAGTTCCGTAGTGCTCGTGCGGTGGCGGTGAAGCGTCCCCGCGGGGACTGCTCGGGTGCCCGGTCGCGGGCGTGCTCCAGGGCGGCGGCCAGCTCGTCGTAGAGGGAGGCCGTGAGGGCCTGGACCAGCTCGCGGTGGTCGGCGTAGTAGCGGTACAGCCCCGGCGCGGTCATTCCCATCTCGCGCGCGATGGCACGCAGGGAGACCGCGGCCGAGCCCTCGGTCACCAGCAACTGGCGGGCATGCCGAAGGATCTCGGATTTCGTTTCGGCGCGCTGGCGCTCCCGCGCCTCTTCGCGTTGCCGCGCCCGTAGCGCCGACGCCGGGGCGATGTCGCTGCTCACGGATGTCTCTCCTGCCCTACTGCGGCTCCGCCGACCGGCCCGCACTTGACAATGTTAACGCCGATCACCTCTAGTAAACGCCGTAAGCTAACGGCGTTTACGGAATCGGGGAGTCGCTGCCGTGAAGACCACGATCATCCTGACCTACACCTTCACCCCAGCCTGGCTGGCGCTTTCCCGTGAGGAGCGGAACGCGATGGTGGCAACCCACGTCCATCCCGTCTTCGCCAGGTACGCCGACCGCGTCTCGGCCCGTTTCTTCGACGCGGAGGCGTTCAACACCGCCTTCTCCGACTTCGCCCTGCTGGAGACCGAAGACCTCAAGGCGTACTACTTCCTCATCGAGGACTTGCGAGACTCGCCGCTCATCGCGCAGGGCTACCTGGTGATGAACGACGTCTTCCTGGGCGTCGAGGACGGGTTCCAGACGTTCGAGGCGCAGACCCGCGCAGACGGCGGTGAGGTGGCACATGCCTGACACGTCCGCAGGGGCCACAGTTACACGTCCATGCCCTGCGGAAGAGGCGCCGCCGTCCGGCAGACCCGCGGAGCGGCCCCGTACCTGGCCCCTCACCCTGCTCCGTACCACCTCGCTGCTGTTCCTGTTCGACACCCTGCTCCAGGCGGCCCTGGCCGGCTTGTTCATCACCGGTGACGTGCGCTTCCTCGACCTGCACGCGGCCAACGCGCAGGTGCTTGCCACGCTCGTCCTCGTCGAAGCCGTGGCCGCCCTGCTGGTGTGGCGTTCGATGACGGGACCGGCCTGGCCCTTCGCGCTCGCGGTCGGACTGGTCGTGCTCGTCGGCGCACAGATGGGGCTGGGCGCTGCCCGGATGCTGGGCGGCCATGTCCCCCTGGCCCTCGGCGTGTTCGGTGCCGGTGCGGTGCTGTCCTACTGGGCGTGCACGTACAAGTACGGGGAGAACGACCACAGGTGACGTCGCGTCGACGATTTCTGGGGCTCACAGCGGGCATCACGGCCGGCCTCGCCATACCCGCCGGAGCGGCGGCGTACGCCAAGTGGTCGGGCGAACGCACCGGAACGGTCCTCCCCAGCAGGATCCGGCGGCCCCGGCAGTTCGCGGTGCCGCTGCCCGTGCCGCCACATGCCCGCCCGTCCCGCACCACGGGCGGAACCGATCAGTACGACATCACCCAGCGCCGGGCGACCGCAGAGATCATCCCCGGGCTGAACACGAGCATCTGGGGCTATGACGGCATCTTCCCCGGCCCCACCTTCACCGCCCGCTCCGGCCGCAGGATGGAGGTACGGGTCCTCAACAAGCTGTCCGTGCCCACCTCCTTGCACCTGCACGGGGGCGTCACCCCGCCGCACTCCGACGGCTACCCGACCGATGTGCTGGTGCCCGCGCAGTGCGGTGCCGAGTTCAAGGCCCGGGGCATGACGCACGGCATGGAGGGCATGCGCGCCCCGGCGTCCGACTGGACCGTCTCGGAGGGCTGCAAAACCTACGAGTACCCGATGGACCAGCGGGCCGCGACGCTCTGGTACCACGACCACCGCATGGACTTCAGCGCCCCGCAGGTCTGGCGCGGCCTGGCCGGGATGTTCCTCGTCCACGACCAGGAGGAGGACGCCTTGCCGCTGCCCGGGGGAGAGCGGGACATCCCGCTGCTGATCTGCGACCGCTCCTTCGAGGAGGACGGCTCCTTCCGGTACCCCGGCCACTCGCCGGCCTGCACCGGTACCCCCGGAGTCGAGGACGCCTACATGGACGGCGTGCTCGGCGACGTCCAGCTGGTGAACGGCGCCCCGTGGCCCGCGGCCGAGGTCTCCGCGACCCGGCACCGGCTGCGGCTGCTCAACGCCTCCAACGCCCGCCGCTACCGCCTGATGCTGGAAAAGGAGCACGGTGGCACGCTGCCCTTCGTGCAGATCGGGGGCGACGGCGGTCTGCTCGCGGCTCCCCAGCCGCTGGCCGGCATCCCCATGGCGCCGGGGGAACGCTTCGACGTGGTAGTGGACTTCACCGGATGCCCGGTCGGCAGTTATGTCACCCTGGTCAACACCCTGGCGGACGGCCACATGCACCAGGTCATGCGCTTCCGCATCGCCCGTAAGGAGAAGGATCACAGCCACGTCCCCGCCCGCCTCTCCCGGTACGCCGCCCTGCACCCGGCGTCGGCCGTCGGCACCCGGCATTTCGATTTCCGCCGTTCCGACGACGCGTGGACCATCAATGGGCGCCCGTTCAGCACCTCGGAAGTGCTGGCCCGGCCGCGCCTGGGCACCGTCGAACGCTGGCGTTTCACCAGCGACTTCCACCATCCCGTGCATCTGCACCTGGCCCACTTCCAGGTCCTGTCGCGCGGCGGCCGGGCGCCCGAGCCCACCGACGCGGGCTGGAAGGACACGGTCGACGTCCGCCCTTACGAGGTCGTTGACGTACTGGTCCGGTTCCGTGGCTACCGCGGCCGGTACATGCTGCACTGCCACAACCTGGAGCACGAGGACATGGCGATGATGGCCAACTTCCAGGTGGTGTGAGGTGTGATCGCGCCCCCAGCACCGCAGCCGGAGCAGTGCATGTCGCACAAGGCCGAGCCGTGGGCTTCGGCGACGGTGTGCACGATCGCCAGGCCCAGCCCGGAGCCGGGCAGGCTGCGGGCTCTGTCGGCGCGGTAGAAGCGGTCGAAGACGCGGGGCAGCTCACTCGGCAGGTCCTCGGTGTTGCTGTATTGCTGGGCCACTTGTACGGCGCCCCGGCCGCGCCCAAGGGAGCGAGTACGGCACGCGGGAGTGGATCCGATGAACGAGAGCCCGACCTGCTCCGCCTGGTCTCCCGCCTTGCTCGCGACAAGGCGCTGCCCCGCCGCACCCGCTGGCTGCTGTGGATCCTGGCCGGCTATCTGGCCCTGCCCATCGACCTCGTACCCGACTTCATCCCGGTCCTCGGCTATGCCGACGACGCCATCGCCGTAGCCCTGGTGCTGCGCACCGTCATCCGGCAGTCCGGCACCGACGCCCTCGCACGGCACTGGCCGGGCACTCCCGACGGCCTGAACGCCGTATGCCGTCTCGCGGGAGCGCCCGCTGCCCCTCAGACGTAGGCGTGTCGCCCTCACCGCGCGGGACTCAGCCGCCGCGGCCCGCACGAGCCGTCGAACGCGGTCCCGCAGTCCGAGCTGCGAAGTGAGCGTCCGCCGCGGTACCCAGGCGTTCCCGGAGATTGCGCCCCTGGGCGCACCGGAGGCGGACGACGGCGTCGAGCCCACCGCCGGAGGCTGCCTCCAGGGTGACATCACCACCGCTGGCGCGAGTGAGTCGCTGGACCATCGGCAGGCCGAGACCCGTGCCGTCGTGGTCGGCATCGGCGGCCCGCCAGAACCGGTCGAAGGCTCTCTGCCGTTCTGCCGCGGTCATGCCGGGCCCTTGGTCGATCACATGCAGCTCGGCCATGGGCGCTGCGTGGTCGCCTTCCCCCGGGGATGTGATGACGGCCAGCGTGATGCCGGTTCCCGGCGGGGACACGCGCAGCGCGTTGGAGAGCAGATTGTCGATGATCTGCTCCAGTGCTCCTGGGACCGCCCACACGCGGACAGCTGCGGCTCCGGAGACGATGATGCCGACGTGTTGTTCGTCGGCGAAGGCTGTCCAGATGGCCGCGCGATCGGCGACGACGGCGTCGAGATCGACCGCCTCCGGCCTGATCGCGGAGTTCTCCAGCCTGGCGAGCGCGAGCAGTCCCTGCACCATACGGCTGAGCCGCTCCAGTTCGGCGAGTGCTTTGTCGAGACTGTCCTGGGCGCAGGGGGCAAGGTGCGGTTCGAAGTTCTCCAGGCGAAGGCGTAGTGAGGTCAGCGGAGTCTTGAGCTGGTGCGACACCTCGGAGGCGAACGCCTGCTGAGCTTGGAGCAAGTGCTGCAGCCGGGTCGCGGTCCTTGTGAACGACGCAGCCAGCCGACGCAATTCGGGGGGTCCGTGATCGGCGGCCGGCGGATCGGTGATCCCGCCTTCGGCGAGTTGGGCGGTGGCGCGTTCCAGGGCCCGGACGGGGCGAGTGATCGAGCGGGCGAGCGCGAAGCCGATCAGGGTGACGGCGGCCAGCACCCCCAGCCCGACGACGGCGAGAGCCAGCCAGATGGCGTGGACCTTTTCCTTGAACGGCGTGAGCGGATACACCGTCCGCACCACACAGGGGACGGTGGCGTCGGAGCCACCCGGAACGGTCACGAAGAGGACTTCGCCACCGGCAAAGAGGTCGCTCCGGGTACCGACGGCCGGGTGATCGCGCAGTGCAGCGGAGATGTCCGGCTCGGCAGACAGATCCTTGCCGACCGGAGCAAGGGCAGCGGTGTCGGTGAGGACCATGCCCTTCCGGCCGGCGACGAGCACC
Source organism: Streptomyces sp. NPDC002671 (assembly GCF_053592475.1). Lineage (NCBI taxonomy): Bacteria > Bacillati > Actinomycetota > Actinomycetes > Kitasatosporales > Streptomycetaceae > Streptomyces > Streptomyces sp. NPDC002671. The sequence goes on along the minus strand of NZ_JBSFVU010000018.1, from coordinate 55,643 downwards.
CGGCTGCCGGTTCGCTGCCCGTACGCGCGAGCCAGTTCGGGCAGGTCGGATGCCAGTCCATGCTCCATCTTGTCTTCGCAGACCTCGGCGAGCGTCATCGCCCCTTGCTGAGCGGCGTGGGAGAAGCGGGACAGCTCGCTGCGGGCGTAGAAAATACCGAACGGCACTTCGAGCGCGAGCAGGACGAGCAGTATGAGGCTCAGATAGCTGAGCAGAAGCCGACGCGTCATCGGGGCCCTCCGTCGCGCGCCGACCTTGACGCGGACGCGGCGTCGACGTGTGCCGGAGGGACGAGGCGGAAGCCGATTCCGCGGATGTTCTCGATCCAGGAGGAGTCACCGAGTTTGCGGCGCAGCGCGGCGATGTGGACGTCCAGGGTCTTGGTGGGGCCGAAGTAGTTCGGTTCCCATGCCGTGTCGAGAATCTGCCGACGAGAGCAGACGGCTCCGGGGTCTTCGGCGAGGCAGACGAGCAGGTCGAACTCTTTGGGCGCGAGGGCGATCGGTGACTGGTTCAGCCGTACCTGACGGGTGCGGCGGTCGATGGTCAGCGGGCCGATCCGCTGGACGTCGGGCGTCCCGCGCTGTGCCAGGCCGTCTGAGGGACCAGGCTCCTCTCGGTGCGTGGCCGGCACCTCGGGCCGGGCGCGGCGGGTGACCGCACGGATCCGGGCGACCAGCTCCCGCACGCCGAACGGCTTCGAGACATAGTCGTCCGCGCCCAGCTCCAGACCGAGAACCCGGTCCACCTCGTCATCTCTGGCAGTAATCATGATGATCGGTACCGAAGAGCGGGACCGGAGTGCACGGCAGACGTCGATGCCGTCCATGTCCGGCAGCCCGAGGTCCAACAGCACCATCGCCGCCTCCGGCGCGGCGAGGCCGTCGGCCCCCCTTCTGGCGTGTTCCACGGTGAACCCGAAGCGGCGCAGCCCCTCCATCAACGGCCCGGCAACCCGGTCGTCGTCCTCGATCAGCAAAACACGCATGCCGAAAGGCTCACAGACTTCGGCCGGAGCGGGTGGGGCAAACGCCGGAACCTCCCCCGAGCCGGTGATCTTTTCGCCACTCGTACGACGTAACCGCTGGACGCGATGTGATGACAACATCCAGCATGTCGCCAGCGTGGAGTAAGGAAAGAGTCAAGACCTCGAACACCGGGTGATTCCAGCGGTTCTCCGAGGCCGGCCCAGTTGAACGCAAGTTCTTTTCGGGGGCAGTGAGTTGGGACTCCCTGCGACGTTCAGCCATCCGAATCGCAGTCGAAAACTGATCCAGGGTCATCTCGCATCGACCGGAGCGCTTGCGACGGAATCAACTGAAGGGGAGGAAAGCGATTCGCTTTGTACGAGGACTTTCGGGATGCCTGTTGTATTCGCTCTGGTAATCCGCTTGATCGCCGTTCCGTAGCGTCTGTTGCGCATGGCCCGACTGTCATTCCTCTCCAGGTCAGGATGGTGACGATGTCCCAGACGCCCGTCGACGAGCTGCGCCGCACGCGCCCAGATCTGGTGGAGTCCTTCACGGCTGCACTCCCGGGAGCACGTGCAACCGTGCTGGGCCGGCTGTGGGGCGCATTCGTACGAGAACCTCTGCCCGGCCTCACCGGGCACCGCCGGGAGTCCGGCATCCTGGTGGTCCGGCTGCAACGGGGCGGCTCGCTCTCGGCGGCAGAGCCGTGCGCGCGGCCGTTCGCCGAGGTGCCCGACGACTTCGCCGTATCCGGGCCCGAGGGGCCGGTCAGGGGGCCGGCGGAGCTTCTGGCGCAGCTGGGCCTGCGTACCCCCGCGGCGCAGCGACTGGCGGTCGAGCTGGACAACAGTGTGGTCAACCTGGCCCTGGCCAGGGCCGCGAACGCAGGCCGGGCCGCCTCCCTGAACGACTCGGCGGATGCCGAGCAGGCAGTGGTCGACGGTCACCCGCAGCATCCCTGCTGCCGGACACGCACCGGCATGTCGATCGCCGACGTCCTCGCCTACGCTCCGGAGCACCATCCGGTCGTCCAGCTGGCGCTGCTCCGCGTCCCGGCCGATCGCTGGCAGGGGGCCGGCGTCTGGCCGCGGCAGCTGCGTGACGGCGACACGATCCTGGTCCCGCTGCACCCCTGGCAGCGGGACCACGTGCTCGCGCACCATCCCGACCTGGTCGTCGTGGAGGAGACGATCCCGGCCCGGCCGTTGCTGTCCTTGCGCACCCTGGCACCGCTGGGTGTCCTGCCGGGCTGCCACATCAAGACGGCGCTGGACGTCCAGGTCACGAACTACCGGCGCACCATTTCCCCGGCCGAGGTCGCCGACGGACCTCCTCTGTCCGACCTGGTCTCGGCCGTCATCGACAAGGCAGGGTTCGGCGGCAGCCTTCGCATCCTGCGTGAGCTGGGCGGCGGCGCGGTGTGTGTGGACGGGCAGCCTTCCGCGAGCCTGTCGGCCATGATCCGGGAGTCGACCGAGTGCTACCTGGACGCCGGGGAGATCGCGGTTCCGCTCACTGCCGTCCACGCGACGGGAGCCGCCGTGGCGTCGGGAGATCCGGTGCGCTGGCTGGCGGACTTCGCAGGGCTCGTCCTGCCGCCCGCACTGACGCTGCTGTCGATGGGGGTCGCCCTGGAGGCGCACGGCCAGAACACCCTGGTGGTGCTGCGAAACGGGCGGCCCGTGCGGGTGCTGTACCGGGATCTGGACGGGGTGCGGGTCAGCCCACGCCGCCTGGGCCGGTGCGGTTTCACGCTGCCGCCGCTGCTCGGCGCCCGCGCGGGAGACGACGTGGACGCGCTGCACACCAAGCTGTTCGGCGGTCTTATCAGCGGAGTCTTCAGCGAGCTGGTCGACGTCCTCGCGCGGGCGCAGGCGGCTGATCCCCGAGCGCTGTGGGGCGCGGTGGCCGAAGTCGGCCGCCGGGTGTGCCCCGGCCTGTCGCACCAGGAGGACGCGGCAGCGTTCTTCGGCGACACCATGCCGCTGAAGGCGACCATCGCCATGCGCCTCTCCGAGAGCCCGGACAAAGCGCAGTGGACGTCCGTTCCCAACCCCCTGGCGCTGTCCCGTTGAACGCCGTGCCGTCGCGCACGTCCGTCACGTCCCACCGGAGAGACCGTATGACCACCAACGCTGCCCCCAACACCGGCACCGCCACCACAACCGTCCTCGCATCGGCCGCCGAACCGGTGCACACAGCCGACACCGTCACCGCCCACACACTGCTCAACTGCCTGATCCGCGAGGTGTCCGCGCCCGAGCATCAGGTGACTGTCGACGGCGACCACCTCCTGCTACGTCTGCCCCGCCGGGGCATCCTGCTGCGTTCCCGGCTACGCCGCGTCTCGCTGGTCGGAGCGCACCGCTTCCAGGGCCCGGTGCAGCGGCTCGACAACGACGCCTGGGTGACCGTTGGTTGGAGGGAGCTGGCCGGTCACATCCAGGAAGAACTGGAACTGCGCACGGGTATCGCCAACGAAGAGTTCCTGAGCCAGGTGGCAGACAGTCGAGAGGCGATCCGCACCGCGCTGGAACAACGGGCGGGCACCATGCCGCACGCGGACCCGTACGTGGCGTCTGAGCAGTCCCTGGTGTTCGGCCATCGCTTCCACCCCACTCCGAAGGCCCGCACCGGCGACCCGGTGGACTGGCTGGCGTACGGCCCGGAGACCGGCGCACGCTTCCGCCTGCGCTACCTCGCCGTGCGCCGCCGTCTCGTGCGCGAGGAGGGCGAGCTGCACGAGATGGATGCGCTGCACCCGACGGCAGACCCGGGATTCGCGATACTGCCGGTGCACCCCTGGCAGTACCGGCTGCTGCAGGGCCACGACCGGCTCCGCGAGGCACTGGCTTCCGGCGATGTCGTCGACACCGGAGTGAGTGGACCGGAGCTGGTACCGACCGCATCGGTGCGAACCCTCTACCACCCCGACAGTGACACCTTCCTGAAGTTCAGTCTGAACGTTCGTCTCACCAACTGCGTTCGCAGACACGCCAGTTACGAACTCGCCGGCGCCGTCGCCCTCAACCGGCTGCTCCAGCCGGTCTTCGCCGAGCTCGCCGGCCGCTTCCCGGGATGCGCGCTCCTGGCCGAGCCCGGCTACCGCACACTCGACACCACCGGCGACACCGCCCTCCTGGAGGGCCTCGGTGTCATCGTCCGCTCCGGCCTGCGCCACCACCTGCGTCCCGGGGTGACCCCCCTGCTCGCCGCCGCGGTGGCGGACGAGTACCCCACCAGTACAGCCCACGTCTCCCACCTGCTCGCCTGCGGCGACGGGGACCTGCTTGCCTGGTGGGACACCTACCTACGGCTCCTGCTGCCACCGGTGCTGGCCGCCTACTTCGAGCACGGCGTCGTGCTGGAGCCTCACCTCCAGAACGTCGTTGTCGGTGTGAACGCCGACGGCACCCCGGCGCAGATGCTCTTCCGCGACCTGGAGGGCACCAAGCTCCTGCCCGGGCATCACCAGCGCACCCTCGGAGAGCTGCCCGAGAACGTCCGGGGCCCCCTCACCTACGATCCCGAACGCGGCTGGAACCGGGTCGCGTACTGCCTCCTGGTCAATCACATCGCCGAACTGCTCGGCGCCCTCGCCGACATCGAGCCGACGCTGGAACCCGCCCTCTGGGGCCTGGTCCGGGACCGCCTCGACGCCTACGCCCGCACCGCCGCCGAACCGCCACGCCTGCGCGCCCTGCTGTCCGGCGTACCGCTGCCCGCGAAGGCCAACCTCCTCCTGCGCTGGTCCCGCGAGGCCGACCGGCACGCCACTTACGTCCCTCTGCCCAGCCCGCTCGGCGCGGACTTCCCCCGCGAGGTGATCCGGTGAGTTCCGCAGTGCTCGACCATGTCGGCCGGATGACCGACGACGAGCTGCCCGCCTACGTATACGACCTGCCGGGCCTCCGCGAGCATGTGCACGCGATCCGGTCCGCACTGCCGGAAGGTGTCGAGCTGCTGTACGCGGCCAAGGCCAACGCCGATCCCCGGATTCTGCGGACCCTGGCCGGGCACGTCGACGGGTTCGAGGTGGCCTCCGGCGGCGAACTGAGCCACGTCCGCGCGTTCACTCCCGATGTGCCGATCGCCTTCGGAGGCCCCGGCAAGACGCAGACGGAGCTGGACCAGGCACTGGAAGCCGGAGTGGAGCGCCTGCACATCGAGAGCGCCCACGAACTGCGCCTCCTCACCGCCCTGCTGGGCGACCGGGCCGTCGACGCCCTGCTGCGCGTCAACCTGCCGGTCGACCTCGGCCAGGTCGCGCTCGCCATGGGCGGGCACCCCAGCCCCTTCGGTATGGATCCCGCGCAGCTGGACCGCTGTCTGGAGACGATCGCCTCCGCCCCGGGCATCCGACTGCGCGGCCTCCACTTCCACCTGGCCAGCGGACTGCAGGCCCCAGCCCAACTGGCCCTTGTCGAAAAGATCCTGGCCTGGGCCGAGGGCTGGGCTCAGCACCACGGCATCGACCTGGCCGAGGTCAACGTCGGAGGCGGGATGGGCGTCGACTACGGCCATCCGCAAAGGGTGTTCGACTGGCCCGCCTTCGGTGCCGGTCTGCGCCGGATCCTGGCCCGCCACCCTCACCTCACGCTGCGGATCGAACCCGGCCGCTCGGTCACCGCCTACTGCGGCTGGTACGTCACACAGGTCCTGGACATCAAGTTCAGCCGAGGGCAGGCGTTCGCCGTCCTGCGCGGAGGTACCCACCACCTTCGCACCCCGGCAGCAAAACAGCACGACCAGCCCTTCGAGGTGATCCCGCACGACATCTGGCTCCGGCCCTGGGAGCGCCCAGCGGCCCGTGACGAGCCGGTGACGCTGGTCGGACAGCTGTGCACGCCCAAGGACGTCCTGGCACGCCGCGTCATGGTCGAACGGCTGCGCGTCGGCGACCGGGTCGCCTTCGCCATGGCGGGCGCCTACGCCTGGAACATCTCCCACCACGCGTTCCTCATGCACCCCCACCCGGCCTTCCATCACCTCGACGAGGCGGAGGCATCCGTCCCGGGCACGTACGCCCATCAGCTGTCATGAGTGCGGGCTCCCGCATGCCGATGACGGCCGTACTCACTGTCGGGAACTTCCGCCGCTACCTGCTCGGACAGCTGACCTCCAACATCGGCACGTGGATGCAGCGTGCCGCCCAGGACCTGCTCGTCCTCCACATCACCGGCAACAGTGGCGGTGCGGTCGGCGTGGTGACCGCACTGCAGTTCCTGCCCCAGACCCTGTTCGGTCTGACCGGAGGCGTCCTGGCCGACCGGTACCCCAAGCGGCGGCTTCTGCTCCTGACTCAGACAGCCATGGGGTTGCAGTCACTCCTGCTCGGACTGCTGACCGTCACCGGGGCAGTGAACCTGCTGTCGGTCTACGCGCTGGCCTTCGCCCTGGGCACCGCCACCGCCGTGGACAGTCCCGCCCGTAACGCGTACATCTCCGAACTGGTCGCCCGCGAGCGCGTGGCCACCGCGGTCAGCCTGAACGCCGCCCAGTTCAACGTGGCCCGTGCCATCGGCCCCGCCCTCGCCGGCCTGACCGTCGCCGCCTTCGGCTTGGGCCCCGTATTCCTCGTGAACGCCGCCTCGTACCTGGCCGTCCTCTACGGCCTCATCACCCTTCGCACAGATGAGTCGGACAAGTCGGATGAGTCAGGCAACCACGGACAGTCCCGACCCGACCGTACCCGACTGCGCGACGCGTTCCACGACATCACCTCCACCCCAGAACTGCTCCTGCCGATCACCCTCATCGCCTTCGTCGGCACCTTCGGCCTCAACTTCCAGGTCACCATCTCACTCGTGGCCGTCACGGTCTTCCACACAGGCGCCGCCGCCTTCGGTTACCTCTCCGCCGCTTACGCCACGGGCAGCCTCATCGGCGCGATCCGCAGCGCGAGTTGTGGGAAACCCCCCACCGCGCGACGTCTGGTCACCACCTCGGTGGTCTTCGGGGGACTGGAGGCCGCACTGGGCCTGATGCCGGGCTACGGCACGTTCATGGCCCTGCTGATCCCTACCGGCTTCGCCGCAGCGGTCGTGACCAGCACCGCCAACGCGCTGACCCAGCTTCATGCCGGCCCACATGTGCGAGGCCGTGTCATGTCCGTCTACTTCCTCGTCCTCCTCGGCGGCACTCCCATCGGCGCCCCGCTGGTCGGCCTGGTGTCGGACGCCCTCGGCGCCCGATCCAGCCTGGTCCTCGCCGGGATCGTCTCGGCGTCCTCGGCGCTCGCTGTCTCCGCCTTCATCACAGGGCGAATCCGACGGCTCTCCCGGATCACGAGAGCTGCCTCGGTGACCGCATCCCCCCTCACGTCAGCCCAACCAGCAGGGAACCGGCCGACCGACCTCTGACACATGGGGGGCCGGAGCCCTACGCGTCGTCGCCCTCCAGCGCTGCCGACTCGAACGCGGCCAGCGCCATGGCCGCCCGCTCCAGTTCGGCACGCACCTGCCCACCGAGCGGCGCACCGAAGTAGTCGCGGGTCTCGATCTTCGCCGCCCAGGACCGGAACCGCTCCAGGTCGGCCTCCGATTCCTCCACCTCCGCGAAGACTGCCCGGCCGCGCCCTGACTCCATCTCCGGTTCGGAGAAGAAGGACGGAAGCCGCTCGAGCACCTCCGCGTACTCCTCGTCGACGGCGGCGGTCATCTCCTCGGCGAGTTTTCTGCGCTCGTCCTCGTCACCGACCTCGACGTGCACGACGCGCATCCGCCCACCGTCCCTGCGGACACGTTCCTGCAGTTCGGTCAGGGCATCGGAAACGGCAGGCCGGTCGGGCAACAGGCACACTGATTGCTGCAGATACAGCGCCCCGAGCCCTTTCAGCTTCCGCTACACCTGCATCCGCAAGGACGACGCCGCCCCGGCCGTCGTCACCGACATCAGCAGCCACCGCGTATCCACTTCGTCCACCACCACAGCGCGACCGTAACGGCTCCCGCTGCACGCCGCCCGGGCAGGGCGTCACCTGGTTGCAGCCAGCGACACTGCGCGAGGGCGCTCACTGCCGGCGCACCAGATCCGACATCATGGCAGGCGGCAGGGACGGGTTGGCTGCCGCTGCTTCCACTACCTGCCAGTCGGTGTCGGCGAGCAGTTCCACGATCACCGGTGGCGGGAGTGCCGGGTGGCCGGCGGCTAGGGGTCTCGCCTTTTTGTCCGCCAGGCAGACGAGCAGCGCCGAGGCCGTCGCCCCATGTTGCCGGGCAACCTCACGGAACACCTTTCGCACCGTTGGTTCGTGCCGGACCAGGTCCTCCAGCAGCGCCGGGGGCGCGTCCGGGTTGGCCGCCACGCTGGCCAGGACACGGACACCGTGTCGGTCGACCATGGCGCGCAACTGCGCTTCGGCGAGGTCGGGGTGTGGAGCGACAGCCTTGACCACTTTCGCGTCCGGGTCGTCGGCCAGCCGGTCGCGAATCTCGGGCGGCAGATCGCGTCGTTGGGCCACGAGCATTCGGACAGCCGGGTCCGGTGTCTTGGCCAGCTCTTCGACCTCGGCGGGAGAGCAGGCGGCGATACGGGGCAGAAGCGTGGTGCCGATCCTGGTGGTTCGGGCCAGGTGGGTGAGCACGTCGAGTGGCACGCGGGGATGGTGTGCAAGGCTGCGGCGCACGTCGGGGTCACGGTCGCCGGCCAGCGCACGGATCAGGGCATCGTCGATCGCGGGATTTTCGGCGAGGTCGGCGCAGACACCGGGAGTGGGGTCCGAGGCGAGCCGTGCGCACGCCTGCGCGGGCAGGTCCTGGCGAGCGGCGAGCGCCCAGCGCAACAGCATCGACGGATGGTCCGCGAAGCCGACGACGGCTTCGATGGGGGTGGCAGGGTTACGGAGAGCTGCCCTCCGCATGTCCTGGACGGTGGACTCGTGGGAGCCGTCGCAGCAGGCGCCCGGCGGCAGATCGCAGTCGAGCCGTGGGCACTGCCGATCGTGAACGAAGGGGGTCTCCTCGCGGTCACAGACCAGACAGCGTCGCGCCGGAGGCAGCCCTTCCCCGGTCACCAACGCTGCCAGTACTGCCGGGGGTGTCGCCTCGTTGCCCGCCACCGCGCGGCGGACCTCGGCGTGCGGATGCCCCGCGAGCCTCGCGGCCACGTCCGGCGTGGTCCACGACGCGAGCTCGGCGACGACATGTACGTCCGCGTCCGCCGCAAGCGTGTCCACCACGTCGGACGGGAGGCTGGGGCAGGCCGCCAGCTTCTCCCGGCGCTCACGAACCGGGTCCGCCACGAGGAGACGCGCCCACTCCGGGCGGCCGACACCTTGGTCGAGCAGGGCGAGGGCGGCGTCCGGCCAGACAGAGGGATCGATGTCAGCGGCGGTCAGCCGACCCTCGTACGCCAGCCGCACCGCGCTCTCATCGACGCGCTCGGCCAGTGCGACCGCCTGTGCACGACCGAGATCCGCGCGACAGGCGAGGTCCGCGGCGATATCGTCGTCCGCGATGGATATCAGCCGGTCGACGAGCTCGGACGGCAGGGCTGGATTGGCGGCAAGCCCGCACAGGATGTGATGCACAGAGCCATCCTGCCTGGAGCGTGAATGATGAGTTCGGATTTTCCTGGTGCCGACCTGTCGCCGGCGGGACACCGTACAGCGCCGCTCTGGCGGCGGCCCGCTCCCGGTGCCGCGGGCCCTATCCGATCAGGCTGTGCGTCAGCTTCATCAGGCGTTCACGCGCCTCGGTGTCGTACGCCTGCTCATGGGCGCGCGTATCCGTGAACTGGTCGAAGTAGCGCCCCGTGGTGGTGGCGAGTTCCGGGTCGAGGAGCAGGCGTACCGTCGGTCGGACGCCCTCGTCCGTGCTGGTGACCGGGGTGAGGCCGTACGCGCGGACGCCGTTCGTGTCCATCAGGTGGGCCGGGTGAAGGGCGTTCACCGTGACCCCGGTGCCTTGCAGTTCGGCAGCCAGCTCGAAGGTTGCCATGATCATGGCCAGCTTGCTTCTGCAGTAGGCGCGCAGGCCCTCGTAGTCCCGCTCCAGCATGACGTTGTCGAAGTCGATGGCCTCCTGGCCGATCGAGGCGACGTTGATCACTCGGGCGGGAGCTGAGGAGTTGAGCAGGGGCAGCAGATCGCGGGTGAGGGCGTAGGGGGCGAGGTGGTTCACCGCGAAGCGGAGCTCATGGCCCTGGTGGCTCAGTTCGCGTTTGAGTGGTTCGGCGCCGCCGCCCGCCACCGCGTTGTTGATCAGGCCGTCGAGGCGCGGCTCCGTCGTACGAATCCGGTCGGCCATCGCGTGCACCTGGTCCAGGTCGGACAGGTCGGCGAGGTACGTACGGATGGTGGCGTCGGGGGCGGCGGCCCGTGCTTCGGTGGCCACGGCCTCCAGCCGATCGCGGTCCCGGCCGTGCAGCAGGACGGTGCCGCCGCGCGAGGCCAGGTCGAGTGCGAGAGCGCGGCCCATGCCCTGGGTGGTGCCGGTGATCAAAGTGGTGCGCTGGGTCATGGCAGCCACTCTGGCAGTGCCCGGAGCAGGGTCGGGAGAGTGTGCCGGGCCTGGTGTTGTCACCACCAGGCTCGATCAGCGGCGGGCTGAGTGGCCGGTGAGCGCGCGGTCAGAACCAGTGCAGGCAGTGCGGCGGGCGCTCGGCGCGGAAGAGGGCGTCGGCGAGGGTGGCCGCGCCCGGGCGGTGGGCCCGGATGTGTCCGGCCCGCACGAGCGTGCTCGGGGCGGTGCCGCCGAGATAGACCGAGCCCAGGTCGCTCACGTTCAGGGACAGGTCGGGCTCCCGGTCCGTAGGGACGCACTCGGCCTTGCCGTCCCGGACGGTCAGCAGATAGCGGCCGTGCTCGCCGAGGAACGGGTCGTCGACGTCGAGGACGAGTTCGCCGTCCGTGAACCAGCCGCGCGTGGTCAGCGCACGCGGGACGTCCAGCAGTCGCACCCAGAGCCAGTCGGTGTGGTTGCTCAACTGGCCGGCGTTGAAGTCCGCAAGCTGCCAGCGCAGCGAGTGCTCGGGCGGGAAGTGCTTGAACACGACCTGGGTGACCAGGTCGTGTCCGAGCACGAACCGGGCCAGGGCCGTGTATACGGCGTCGTCGGCGGCGATGGTCTCGTCCACCGTCAGGGTGTCGGGTTCGCTGAGCGAGTAGCTGGCGTACCCGTCCGGGACGCCGTCGGCGTCCCGGTGGACGGCGACGTAGCGCTGCGCCGGAGAGACCGGGGGCTGCCCCGCACCCAGGGCCCACCAGCGGTGCGGCCGGGACAGCGCGCCGGGCTGTGCGCGGCGGTACCGGTCGTAGACCTCTTCCAGGATCTCGCCGCAGTCGGAGCGGCGCAGCAGCTCGACCGAGCCGGTGTCCGAGCCGGCCGCCGGGGCGTCGGCCGTTCCGCGCGCCCGGGGGAGGGTGAGGGCGGCTCGGTGGCGCGGCACCGTCAGCCGCTGCGTGTAGGTCGCCGGTCCGTAGCCGAACCTGCCGTAGATCAGGGCCTCGGAGGCCAGCAGTACGGAGAGGAACTCCCCTCGGGCCCGCAGCTCAGTGAGCTGATGCCGCATCATCGCGCTGAGCACGCCCTGGCGTCGGTGCGAGGGCAGGACGCCGACGCCGGTCACCCCGGCGGCCGGGGCGAGGATCTCACCGGGCAGGGTGAGTTCGAAGGAGTACGCACCGGCGGTGCCGACGGGCCGCCCGTCCGCCGTCGTGGCGAGCAGGTTGCGGTCCATTTCGAGCGCCGACCACCAGACCCCGCGGCCCTCGGTCGGGGTTTCCGGGAAGCGCGCGAACGCGGCATGGAGTGTGTCGACGAAGACGTCGAGGTCCTTGTCGGTCGTAGAACGGATCTCCATTGCCGCCGCTTCCTCCCCGGGATACTGGCACCACGACTCGCGGTGTCCCGCCACAATGCAGCGTTGCCCCGTGACCAGGTCAAGCGAATTACGGCCGGGCCCGCGGCGGTCACAGCACAGCCCGGTCCCCGGGGATGAGCTGCGGTGGTCGGGCTCGGCGACGGTGATCCCCGCCGTCGAAAAGGTTTACTGGTCCAACCAGTTGACCAGTGGGCCCGGCTCGTCCACCCTGAGCGCCATGACTCAGGGACTCATCCGGCGCGAGGCTGTCTCCGACCAGCTTTTCGCCCTGCTGCGGGACAGGATCCTCGGCGGGGAACTGCCGCCAGGTTCCGCCCTCAGTGCCGAACGGGACCTGGCGACCGAGTTCGGTGTGAACCGGCATTCCGTCCGTGAGGCCGTCAAACGGCTGCAACAGGCACGGCTGGTCGAGGTCAGCCACGGCGGCCGTACGCTCGTCCTGGACTGGCGGCGCACCGCCGGCCTCGACCTCGCCGTGGGGATTGCGGCGGCTGACGGCGGGCTCTCGGTGGAGGACCTGGCCCGGGACGCGCTGGAGATGCGGGCGTGCATCGGTGCCGACGCGGCGAGGCTGTGCGCGATCCGGTGCTCGGTTCACACCGCTGGGGAGATCGTCAGGGCCGCGCGCCGGTATGCGCGCACCGGGCCCGATCTGACCGAGCTGGGCGATGCGGATGTCGCTTGGTGGCGGCTGATCGTGGAGGGCTCCGGGAACGTCGCCTATCTGCTGGCCTTCAACAGCGTGGTGGGCGGCACACTCCCGGTCGTCGACGTGCCGGCCGACCTGCGGACCGCGGAACTCCTCGACGTCGAAGCCCATCTGCGGCTGGCAGCGCACATCGCGGCACGTGAGGCCGAGGCGGCCGAGCGGCTGGCGCGCGAGCTGCTGTCCCGCAGCGTGCCCGCGGCACCTCGGAAGGCGGTGCGCTGAGATGATCCCGACCGTGGTCTACGCGATACCGGCGTTCGTGCTCCTGGTCGTCGTGGAGGCGCTTTCCTACCGCTTCCTGCCGGACGACGATGACCGCGGGTACGAGTTGCGCGACAGCGTGACCAGCATGTCCATGGGCGCCGGCAGCCAGGTCATCGCAGTGCCGTGGAAGGTGGTGACGGTCGTGCTGTATGCAGCGCTCTTCACCGTCGCTCCCTGGCACCTGTCGCCGTCGTCAGTGTGGACGTGGGTGCTGCTGTTCTTCGGCGACGACCTGGCGTACTACGTCTTCCACCGCGCCCACCACCGGGTGCGGGTGCTGTGGGCGAGCCATGTGGTCCACCACTCCAGCGTGCGTTTCAACCTCTCGACCGCCCTGCGCCAGAGCTGGACGCCCATGACGGGCCTGCCCTTCTGGATGCCTCTGGCGCTGCTGGGCATTCCGCCGTGGATGATCCTTCTCCAGCAGGCGGTCAGCCTCGTCTACCAGTTCTTCTTGCACACCGAGCGGGTGGACAAGCTGTGGCGGCCGGTGGAGTGGGTCTTCAACACGCCATCCCACCACCGTGTCCACCACGGTTCGAACAACGTCTACCTGGACCGAAACTACGGCGGCATCCTCATCGTCTGGGACCGGCTCTTCCGGACGTTCGAACCGGAGGGCACGCGCGTGGTGTACGGCCTGACGAAGAACATCGACACCCACAATCCGCTGCGGGTGGCCTTCCACGAGTACGTGGCCGCCTGGCGAGACGTCCGCGCTGCGCGGCACTGGCGCGACCGTGCCGGGTATCTGTTCGGTCCGCCCGGCTGGGAGCCCAGGGCGAAGGAGGGGTGACGGCTGCCGCTGTCGTCGCCCGCGCCGCGTCGGCCGCTCTCGATGTCGCAGGCAGTGGTTGGACGAGTGGGGTGTGCCGGAGGGCCGGCCGTTTCAGACCGGCCCGAAGGGCGAGTACGACGGTGGCGCCGCGGTCGGCATCATCGAGTGCTGACTGGCGCCGCCACCGCCGCGCATCACAGCGTCGAGGTCGTCCCCTCCCCGGACGCGCTGCCCGCGACCCACTGGTCCCATCCCAGGTTGAAGGCCGCGTAGCCGTTGTCGGCCGGGGCCTTGGCACGGGGTGAGCCGGTGATGGTGACGGGGTCGCCCTGCTTGACCTGGCCGTAGAACCACTTGGCGTCCGACATGGACAGGTGGACGCAGCCGTGCGAGCCGCGGGCGCTGCCGCTGCCCGGATTGGGGTCGCCGGTCGAGTAGTGCACGTACGTGCCGGACTGGGTCAGGTGGACGTCCCAGGGCAGCGTCAGGTCGTAGTAGTTGGGGCTGCCCTTGTCGCAGCTGATGCCGACGCTGCAGGAGGTCATGTGAACCTTCTCCTGCTTGTCGATGACAGCCATCGTGCCGTTCCACGATGGATACTGAGCGCTGCCCGCATTGATCGACAGGGTGCGCAGCAGCTTGCCGTTCCGCGTCACCTTCATGGTGTGGCCGGTGACCGAGACGTCCGCACGCACGTCGTCGCCGATGGTGAAGGTGTGGGTGTAGCTGTGGACGCCGTAGCGTCCGTTGCCGTTGCTGACGCCGTTCATGTCAGCGTCGATCTTCACCTTCGTGCCGGACGGCCAGTACGTCTTCGGCCGCCAGTCGACGCGCTTGTCTCCCATCCAGTGCCAGGCGCCGACCACCGGCTGCGAGGCGCTCACCTTCATGTGCTTCTCCACCGTGGCCCGAGCCTTTGCCGCCACCGGGTTCGTGAAGATCACCGAGATCGGCATGGCCACGCCGACCGTGGTTCCGGTCTGCGGGGTGATCGTCTCGAGCAGCATCGGCGGACCCGCGGGCTTCGTCGGTGACGGGGAGGCGCTCGCACTCGACTTGCCCGGCGCCTTCGCGTCGTCCCCGCCCGCCTTGTCACTGCCGCCCCCGCCGCAGGCACTCGCACCCACCAGCATCGCACCCGTGACGAGTGCGATCCGTATGCTGCCCTTGCGCCGTCCCACGACCTGCCCCCACTCTCTCGCTCTTCGGCCCTGCCGGGCCCGACTTCCAGTCAGACAGTCAGGGGCGGGCCGCAGTTCCATGCATTGGGTAAAACATGTCTCAAGACTCGATGCGCATCGCCGGGTCGAAGGCGATGAGGGGCGCGACATCGCAGCCTCCCACCTTCTCTTCTGCCTGCTGACTTCGCTCGATCACGGCCGTGGTGTCCGCGCAGGAACCCGTGCGTGCTCCAGCTGGGGACAGCCGTTCTTGATCAGCCCAATCGGCGGGTGCGACGGGCGGGAGCTGCCCCGGGCAGCGTTCCGCGGCCGGTGGGCGGCGCCCGACCCCGAGCGCGACGCCAAGCTCGACCGTATCGAGCAGGTGCTGGAACGCTTCCCGGACCGGGTCTTCGCCTTCGACGAGTTCGGGCAGCTCGGGGTGCGGCCCATCGCGGGTTCCTGCTGGGCGAAGCAGGGCAAGCCCGCCGTCTGCCGGCCACCTGTCACCGAACCCACGGCGTCAGCTAATTCCACGGCTGCTACTCCGTCGGCGACGACACCCTCTGGGGCGTCAACCGCCGCCGCAAAGGCACCGTCAACAGCCTCACCGCCTTGAAGTCGATCCGCGCCGCCCGACCCGACGGAACCCCGATCCACATCAACCTGGACAACCTCTCCGCCCACACCGGTGCGGACGAGAAGGGCATCCGCCGGGGCGGACGGCCCATCGACTGCGCTGCCTGATTGCTCAATTCGCCGACGCTGACGGACCATGCATCGGCTCCGATTGCAGCAGCGGGACTCGCCTCGTGAGCGCGGCAGCCGGAAGCAGATTGTCCGGTTCGATGCCAGGGTCCGCCGTGACAGCGACGCCGGCTGTTTGAGCGTCGAAGCCGGTCGGCCAACCGCAGGTCCGCGCCGACGAACACGGCGCCCTGGGCACGGGCCTTGCGCAGGTTCGCCTCCCGCAGGTCCGCACTGGAGAAGTCCGCCGACCTCAAGTCGGCTTTGACCAGGCGTGCGCCGCGCAGATCGGCTTGCAGACAGCGGACCTGGTGGAGAATGGAAGTGCCGAGTTCGGCATGCCGCAGGTTGGCGGCGATCAGTGACGCCTTGCTCAGGTTGACCTGGTAGACGCTCGCCGCTTCCAGGCATGCGCCGTCGAAGTTGACTCCGTGCAGCCACAATCCGTCACAGTCGGCTCGGCGCAGGTCGGTCAAGCTGATGTTGAGCCACTCCGGACGGCGTTCCTGGCACAGGACCCCGAGGCAGGTCAGCGCCGTCTGAGCGTCCGCGGCGCGGGTCTCCAACGGGGGCACCGAGTTAATGGGCACGTCCACCGCCGGAAAGGCGGGTTCCTGCGGCGGCCAGGGAAGGTGTGTCCGCAGATACGCCGCCATGATGGAGACGACAGCCTCGCGGTCGCGGTCGGAGTGATCGGCAATCCGCCACAGTGCGTAGATGCCCCCGATCCGTACGTCCAGCTTGTCACTGCCGAGTTGGTCTACGGCCCGGCTGAAGCGATCGGTGATGTTCCCCTCTCGGGTTGCGTTCAGCCCGTCTTGGCTGACGCGCAGCTGCCGCCACGTGGCATAGGCGCCGAACAGGACGACCGCACCTCCGACCGCCTGCAGAAGCGTGGTGCGCACGTTGTTCACCGCGCTCACCCGGTCCGCTGCAGCGAGGTGGCCACCTGCGAGGTCGTGGTCGACTATCAGCCCCGGAAGAGCCAGGAGCACGAAACCCAGTAACACGGTCACGGCCAGTGCGGCCAGCGCCACAGCAACGGCACGAGTCAGGCGCCACCGGCCACGAACAGATCCCCCCATAGCCAGAGGATCCTAGAACAAGGCCGAACCCGGCGAACCTATGCGGTCACAGCACCAGCGTCTGCGCCACGCGGCATGATGCCGTGTTGTCCACTTGGTGCAGGAGTTCAAGGCGCGTCAGTTCGTCACCAGGGAAAGCGGTGAAGGCCCAGTCCGTCAGCGCCTGCAGCGCTCGGGGCGCGACTCCCCGGCCGCGCGCATGCGCCGCGGTCCAGTAGCCGACCTCGGCGGACGAAGTATCCGGGGTGACATGCTTGAGGACCACGTGACCGCTCAACTGGCCCTGCGCCTGCCTCCAGCCGTACAACGATCTTGTCCGTCGGTCGAGAGTATGTGGCCGCACCGGCTCTCAACGTTACGTCCGGCTGTCCGGCGGGGCCGTGAGGCTGTTGCGTCATCGAGCTGTCCGTACCCGCAAAGCTGTGACGGACCAGTCGATCACCGGGGCGAGGCGTTCCGGTGCCGGCCAGTCATTCACCATCGCGAGCAGCTGGAAGTACTGGTCCCTGCGGGGATCGCTCGCGGTCTCCAGACGGTGCAGCAACCACCGGTGCAGCTCGGCGTCATTGGGGCGGCCGTGGGCGAGCGCGCACTGAGCGGTGAGCGCCCTGACGACAGGATCGGCCTGGGACGAATCCGGGCTGATGCCACATGCCACGGCCGGTCCCACGAGATCACGGGCGACGGCGACCAAGTCCGGGCGCGGTGGCGTGGTGGCACTGTCGGGCAGGTCGGCCGCATGGTCTTCGACCAGGCGCCGCACACTTGCGCGGAAATCCGGGTCCAGGGACAGTTCGGCCAGCTCCACCCATGCCCTGACCTGCTCGTCTGTGGGGCTGTCGGGGAGCTCGGGCGTCATGGAGCGCCGAGCTGCGGCGTGGCGGGAGCCGCAATGGAGGCCTTCGAAGACGGTGTCGAGGAAGCCGTCGATCAGGCGTCGGCGTTCGGCCGCGGACAGTGTGGCCAACTGGTGCATGAGTTCCATCTCCTCGGGGGTGGGCTCGCGTCCGGCGGCGGCCGTCAGCACCGCCCGTCGCAGACGCAGGACGCTGATCTGCACGTCGAGTGCGGCGGCGTGTTCCGCGGCGACTTCGCTGAGTGTGAGTTCCTGGTCCACGACCCGCCGGATCATGCTGAGGCCGAGTCCCAGTTCTCGCAGCGTCCGCACGAGGGCAAGGCGAGCGACGGCATCTGGGGAGTAGCGCCGGTAGCCGGCGTGGGTGCGGTCGGCAGGCGCCACGATGCCGCGATCGGAGTAGAACCGGATCGTCTTGACTGTCAGCCCGGTGCGCTGGGCCAGTTCACCGATCGAGTAGAGGGTGCTGCCGTCCATGAGCTCACCTTCCTGTCTCCCCCTGCAGGAGACTCAAGTCTGCACCCCTCATCTCCACGATGACGGCGATGTTCTGCTCGTCGGCCTGCCGGTCGCGGCAAGAAAAACACGTTGGCCGGCCGCGGCCGGGCTGCGTCGAAGCCCCTGTTTCCCAAGCGGAGGACATTTGTCGGTTGCCCTGCCCCAACATGGCCTGCGAGGCGTGCGGACTGGCCGTGGCGAGCCGGATCGACGACTGCTCGCTCTGGCAGGCCGTGTGGCTCGCCCCGAACGCCGTGCGCCGCCACCCCGTCGACGACGTCGACGCCGCACCGCTCTCCTGCGGGGAGCTGATGACGGAGGGGACGGGCACGCCCCCGTTCGAGTCGATCACCAGGTGGGGATCGCGGCTGGGGCTGAACCACTGGTGGTCATGGAGCCCGCAGTGCGGGACGGCAGGCGGCCGGGCGCTCGCCCACCTGCCGGCGGCCTCGGAAGGCCGGCCGGTGACCGTCCCGGACGGCCTGATCGAAGAGGTGTTCCAACGCGCCCTCGACGCCCTGCTGCCCGCGGATCTGCCGGCGCGGCGCGCCGTCCTGGCCGGACCGGGGCTGCCCGCCCCCGACGCGGACGCCGACATACTCCTCGTGCCGACCCATCCGCAGACGGGGGAGACCCTGGACCCCGGTCGGCCCTGCCGCCTCGGCATCCTCCGCGACGACCCGCCCGCGCCGCGCCCCCGTTACCTGTTCCGGGCCGAACCGGGAGCGTTCCAGAACACCCTGGTCCGGCAGAAGGATTCTGTGGTCCGTGGACGCTGAGTGCCTGCTACCCGGCCCCTGTCCGCCCGGGTAGTCCTCAACTCGTGATCTTCACGGTGGGCGGGACGGTGATTGTGCACAGTCGTTTGGTGGCCCGGGTCAGGGCGACGTACAGGTCGCGCTCGCCCCCAGGGCGGGCGGCGGTGATCCCGTCCGGGTCGACCACGACGGCGGCGTCGAACTCCAAGCCGCGCGCCTGTGAGGCCGGCACCAGACAAGCATGCTGCTCGATCCCCGCAGCCGTGAGCTGCTCCGTCCTGTCATCGGCGCAGATCACCCCGACCAACTCGCCCGGGTACGCGGCGCCCTGCTCCCGCAGCTCCCGCACGAGGGCGGTGACGAGCGACTCCGGGGCCGCGGCGAGGGTTCGAGGCACCTCGCCGTGCCGGATCGATCGGATCGCCGGCCGGCCCGGGGCGATCCGGGCGAGCAAGTCCCCTGTGGCGGCGAGGATCTCCTGCGTGGTCCGGTAGCTGACGGTCAGGGTTCGCAGGTCGAAGCGCCGCCCGAGGTCCGGGCCGAGTGCCTCGTTCCAGTCCCGGGCCACTGTCGCCGGGCCTGCCTGGGCGAAATCTCCAACCAGTGTCATCGACCTGCCCGGGCAACGGCGCACGATCATCCGCCACTGCATGGCGGTGAGCTCTTGTGCCTCGTCGACGACGACGTGCCCGAAGGCGTGCTCAGGCGGGCCGTCAACGAGGCTCGCCGCCTCGTCGAGAAGCGGCACATCAGCGTCCGTCCAGGGCGCACCGGGCGTTCGCCACAGCAGGGTCCGCTGGTCGTCGGTGAACTGCCGCAGGTACGCGGCCAGCGCGTCAGCATCCGTCAGCAGGGCGCGGACCACGTCGCCGGGCGCGAGCCGCGGCCACAGGTCTTCGACGGCCTGATCGAGCAAGGCATCGTCCAGGAGGTCGGCGCGCACGGCGTCGGCGTCGAACTCGTCGGCACCTGTGGCAGGCGCGTCGTCAACACCGAGGCGGCGCAGGTCCGCTGCCACAGCCCGGTCCAGGTCGAGGCCGGTCAGCTGCGCGACCTGAGCGTCGATAAGTTCAAGCGCCTCGGCGCCACTGCGGGCAAGCTCACGGACGATGGCGTCGACCAGCAGCTCCTTGAACAGCCGACGCGCCCGGTTGTGCGCGAGACCACTGGTCTGCGCCGACTCCCGCGCTTGTGCGACATCCCTGTCCCGCAGACGAATCCACTCCTGCCCGACCCGGACGTCGAAGTCGCCGCCCGGGGCCTGCCGTGAGCGGACCACAGCGGCCAGCCCGTCGGCCAGTGCGGCACTGCCCTTCAGGCGCGCCACCTCGAAGGGGTCCGCGGCGCCCGGCACGACGCCGGCCAGTTCCTCGCACGTCGCCAAGACGACGTCGTTCTCCCCGAGCGAGGGCAGGACCTGGCAGATGTAGTCGAGGAAGCGCGCGTTCGGCCCCAGTACGAGCACGCCGCGCTCTGCTGCCTTCGGGAACGCGTACAGCACATACGCGGCGCGGTGCAGCGCCACAACCGTCTTTCCGGTGCCCGGACCACCCTGCACCACCGTTACCCCGCGGTGCGGCGACCGGACGATCGTGTCCTGCTCGGCCTGGAGCGTGGCAACCGCCGCACCCATCCGCCCCGTGCGCCTTTCCTGGAGCGCCGCCGTCAACGGGCCGTCGCCGACCACGTCCTGTCCGGTGGGTGCGGAGCCGTCAAGCAGCTCATCGCTCACCCCCACCACGGTGCGGCCCGCCAGGCGCAGATGGCGGCGCCGCCGCAGCCCCATGGGATGAACCGGCGTCGCCTCATAGAAAGGCCGCGCGGCCTCGGCCCGCCAATCCACCAGCATCGGCAGCTCGTCCGAGTCCCTGTGCAGCCCCAGCCGTCCGATGCGCAAGACGGTCCGGTCCGCCAGGTCGATCCGGCCGAAGACCAACCCGTCCTCGGCCCCCTCCAGTCGACGAATCTCCCCCGCCAGCCGCCCGGCCGCCACCTCCCGTTCGTACGCCTCGGTCGCACCATCGGGCGGCGACGCGAGCACACGCGCCAGCTGCGCCCGCACCCCGGCCAGCCGCTCATCGAACAGCTCGCCTATGACGGACACCTGAACTCGCTCAAGCTCCACCTCGCGCGCGGCGCCATCGTTGATCTGCGACAAGAAAAGGCCCTCCCGTTTAACCCGCCAACCCGCCACTATTTCGAGGCGCCACTATGCAGACGGATTCCGGAAAAGTAAATCTTGACCAAACCAGGTGGAATGTGACCTCCGACGCGGCACCACGCCCGCCTGCGGTTCCGGCATCGAATCCCGCTTGCTCGCGCCGCCCCGCCGCCTGGGGCGGGAGGAAACCCCGAGAGCGAGTGGAGTGGGAGGGGAGCCGGTCAGGACTCTGTGTGTGACGGATGCGCGGTTGGCACAGCCGCCCCGCGATGCTTGATGTTGATGGCCGATGCCTTGGCCATTGCCACGGGGTTCAAGAAACGCAGCGGACCGATCAGGCGGGATGCAAACAGATACATGTGCCGTGCCATCGACTCATCGCGTGCTGCCGCCGAAAACATCAGCCGTTCCAAGGGATTGAACGGACGGGCCTTGGCGAAGTCGGCGGCCAGGTACTGGTGACCGCGCAGCCGGCGCCGGTGTGTGCGTGCGTACACCACGAGCGACTTGTTGAGGTCGCCCCGACCGGTTGCGGCCGAGGCGACCGCCTCTGCCAACCATTGCGCGGACTGCAGAGCCCACCCGCATCCCACTCCCCAGAGGGGATCGCCGGTCAGGGCGGCGTCACCGATCAACGCGACGCCCGGTGCGGTCGGCTCGCGGCTGAGAAGCGGGTAGTTGACAGTGCCGGTGATCTTCGTGATGCGTTCGGCGGAGTCGATGGGCGGTGCCTCGGGCAGGGCCCGGACGAATTCGAAGAAGCTGCCCTCCAGGTCTTCCCGGAAGGCAGGCAGCCGCTTCTTGTCCGGGAGCACCGCGATGACCGTCACCCCGTCGTCGTTCGGAAACGCGTACGCCATGTCGGGCTCGAGGAACCAGGCGTGACCGATCCCGCCGTGCAGCGGAAGATTGCGGAAGTGCGCGAGATAGCCGAACCGCGTGTTCTCGTGCAGCCGAGCAGGCACCCCGGCGAACTTCGCTACGGCCGAGTCCTTGCCATCGGCGCCGACCACCAGGCGGGCCCGGATCTCACGCTCGCCCTGTGGTGTCGACGCGCGCACCCCCAAGGTTCGCCCATCTTCCCGGACCAGCCCGGTCACATGGTGACCGAGGAGCAGATCGACGCCAGGGGTCTTTGCCGCATGGGACCTGATCAACGGGTCGAGGGTGCTGCGCCGAATGTTGTACGCGTACGGTAGCTCGGGTCCCGCCGACGCGGCCCTCGGCTCGATCCATCCCCAGCGGGTGTACCAGCGGGCCTCGTTGCGAACGGCTCCCGCCTTCTCGAGAGCGGGGATGAGGCCGAGTTCGTCCAGCACCGGGTAGGCGCTGGCCTGGATGGAGTGGGTGCACAGCACCTTGTACGTTTCGGGGTCCGAGCGGCGTTCCAGCAGTGCGACGCGGACACCGCGTCGAGCGAGCAAGATCGCCGCGGCGCTGCCGGCGAGGCTGGCTCCGCTGATGACGACGTCGTAGTCGTATCCCGCGCTCTCAGGCTTGGTCATGCGCTGATCGCCCCCTTCGGGGTGTGGTGCCGTTCGTGGGAGTGGTGCAGTGCCACTGCTGTCAGGACCATGACCAGTTGTCAAGAGTTGTGGATCGGGTGATGTGTGATCAGGCTGCGGCGGCCTTTCCACGGTTTCGGCCGGGGCGCCGTTCTCGATCGTCGCGCCGGAGCGGACCAGCGCGACCAGGTGGGCCCCGGTGATCGCCCGTCGGCGTTCCTGGGCGGACTCCACCAGCTTGAACACCATCGCCAGGACGGCAGCCGGGCCTTCGATCGCCTTCTCCGCGTGCGCGCGGTCCTCGGCGTTGCAGATCTCGTGCATCGCCTTCGTCGCACCCGGCTGCGAGGACTTCGGCAAGGCATTCGTGGCCCGCAGACCGAACGCGGCGAAGGGGCAGGCGACGGAGGCACCCGGGCACACAGCACCCTGCATGACTGGCTCGCCTCCTGGGCCGCATGGGTAGGCGCCAACTCGCCATTCCACGCGCAACTCGGCCCCGTCACCTGGAGATCCATCGCCCTGCAACTCTCGATCACGCGAATCTACGAGTAACCCCCGAGAGGCCAGATCGCCTGAGACATTGAGCAGATCGGTCCAGATCATGTGAGACAGGGGCCAGATCGACCGTGACGGGACACGGGCGTTGTCCCGTCTCAGTCGATCTGGTTCGGCTCTGCCGTTTCGCACTGGCAGGTCTCGTTAGGATCTTCTGGTTATGGACGTGATTGCAGGGAACGAGATGATCTCCATCCCGCCGGGGCAAGTGACGCTGTCGGACCGGCGAACGCAGCGCAGATGGTCGGTCGAGCTTGCGCCCTACCAACTCGCGGCATTCCCGGTCACCCAGGCGTTGTACGCCCAGATCACAGGCCAGCGGCCGAGCACCGCCCATGGCGACCAGTTGCCCGTCGAGTGCGTCTCCTGGTGGGACGCGGTGCGGTTCTGCAACGCACTGTCCCAGCGAGACGGGTTCACGCCCGCGTACCACTTGCGTACGGACGGCGAAGGTGTCGAGTGGAATGCGTCCGCCGACGGGTACCGGCTGCCGACCGAAGCCGAGTGGGAGCACGCCTGCCGTGCCGGTACGGCTGGGCCGCGATACGGGGAACTCGACGAGATCGCCTGGTACCGCGGTAACTCGCACGAGCGCATCCACGACGTGGGCGGCAAACGCCCCAACCCGTGGGGGCTTTACGACATGCTCGGCAACGTCTGGGACTGGTGCTGGGACGTCTACGACGCCGAGGTCTACGGCACCTACCGGGTGCTCCGTGGCGGTGGTTGGTTCGATGAGCACTGGAGTTGCCGGGCCTCCGCGCGGCGCCGCAGCCACCCGACCTTCCAGGTCGACGACGTCGGATTCCGCATCGCGCGTTCCCTCGTGTGACGACCGGTCTGCGTCCGTCCTCAGATGCAGTGGCCGCTGAGACGCGGACCAGATCGACGGCGACGGGACAGGCGTTGGTGGAACCATTGTGAAACGCGCGAGTGTCTCGTCTCAACTCACATTGCCACTGCCTCAGGTCTGGTTGCCGGAAGGGGTTTCGGCCACCAGGGGTGGTCGGCCGTGCGGGCAGCGGGCGCTCAGGTGCAGCGGCGGTGGGCTGCGTGGCCGCCGTTCAAAACGCCAGCTCTCCGACCAGGACAGCTCGTCACGACGAAACGGAGACGGGAACGTCGGCGACCATGCACTGGCCTGCCAGCCCCACGATCCGCATGATCAACGTCACGTGATTCCCCGCCCCTCGCGGTCACGATCATTGCCCAAGGGGGATGCTGACCGCGTCCGGCGCACTCTCGATCGGCCCATCAGACCACCGGCGGCCCCGCTTCGATGCGGCGCAGTACTGGGGACAGGCGGTCCAGGTCGGGGCCGGTCTGGACCTGCCGTTCGTCCCACCAGGTGGCGCCTGCGTCGTGCAGCGGACCGATCACGTCCCTGGCCTTTGCCGCGTCCAGGGGCGTGGCACCGCCGAGCACGAACTCGAAGGGGCGCTCGGCCTCTGCCGCACGGTGCTTGCGTACGTAGCCGACCAGTTCGCGTACCTCCGCCACATCGGGCACATGTCCATGCCGGGCCGTCTCGAAGAGTGGCACCGCGCCGTCCCACCGTGCTGCCCGCCGCATGGGCGGGCGACGCGGCCAGAACCCGCCGATCCACACCGGCGGACCGGGCCGCTGCACGGTGGCGGGCAGCAGTGTTACGTCCCGGACCTCGTAGTGCCGGCCGTGGTGGTTCACCGGCTCTCCGGACCAGAAGCGGCTCAACACGTCCAGCCCCTCGTCGAGCCGCTCGGCGAGGAGACGTGGCTCGGCGACGTCGCCGAAGCTGCGGTATTCGTCCTCGATCGGACCGCCCAGGCCGGCGGCGAAGATCACCCGGCCGCCGCTGAGGTGGTCCAGGGTGGCCACTTGGCGGGCGAGTTGCTGCGGGCGGTAACGGGGGACCGGCGTCAGCAGGGTGCCCAGCCGGATCCGTGAGGTCGCGAGCGCGGCTGCGGTCAGCAGCATCCAGGGGTCTCCGAAGGGACGCCCTTGGTGCTGGCGGTGCAGTACGTGGTCCCAGACGAAGAGTCCGTCCCAGCCGGCCTGTTCGGCGGCAGCCGCCACGGTCGCGACGTTACGGGGGTCGGCGAAGTCACCGAAGTTGGGGATGTTGATGGAGAAGCGCATGCCAGCAGGATGCGGGGCTGGCCGTGAAGGGGCAACCAGATTCAGATCCAGGCGGTTTCCCAGCAGGCAGTCAACGGGCGCAGGACCGCGCACGCTCCATCGGGATCCCCGAACTGCAGTCGGACTGGCAGGACTGACCCGTCGGGCTCCACATCACGAGCGGGACCCGACAGCTGCTACAGCTACCACCGGTGTCGATACCCCCGCCGGAACAGGAAGGGCCTCACGAACCGCGTACATTGAGGCGCCCAAGGACTGAACAGCCCCGTAACGAGGGTGTACTGCTCGCTGCACGGGCCGATCTGCAAGGAGATCCAGCATCTCTCGTCGTGTTGCTGTCTACGGAGCCGGGTCCTGGGGAACCGCTTTCTCTCTCGTGCTGGCCGACGCCGGGTGCGAGGTCACACCATGGGGCCGTCGGGCGGAGCTGGTCGACGCCATCAACGCCACCCGCATCAATCCCGATTACCTGCCGCAGACGACACTGCCGGCGACCGTACGGGCGACGGCCGACCCGGCCGAGGCCACGCGCGGCGCCGACATCGCCGTCTTCGCAGTCTCGGCCCAGAGCGCCCGCGGACTGCTGGAGGCCTGGTCACAGCTGTGGGAACCGCACACGGTGTTCGTATCGCTGATGAAGGGCATCGAACTGGGCACCGGCAAGTTGATGAGCGAAGTCATCGCCGAGACGACCGGCGCGCGACCCGACCGGATCGCCGTGGTGTCCGGGCTCAACCTCGCCGGGGAGATCGTCGCCAGAAAGCCGGCCGCGAGCGTCGTCGGCTGCCCGGACGAGGGTACGGCAGCTCTCATCCAGGCTGCCTGTCACACGCCGCACTTCCGGCCGTACACGAACACGGACGTGATCGGCTGTGAGCTCGGCGGCGCCATCAAGAACGTCATCGCCCTGGCCGTCGGCGTCACCGATGGTATGGGACTCGGAGACAATGCCAGGGCAGCGCTGGTCACCCGCGGACTCGCCGAGGTGACCCGGCTCGGCGTCGCCATGGGCGCCGACCCGCTCACCCTCGCCGGGCTGGCCGGCATGGGCGACCTGGTGGCCACCTGCTCCTCCACGCTGTCGCGGAACCACACCTTCGGCGCCCACCTCGGCCGGGGCCTTTTCGCACCCTTATGTCACGCACTGTCAGGGCGCCCGCCCGTGAACGCAGTCCCATCGCCACCGCCCTTGAAGGCCGTCGTACCCGAGGGGCGGCCTCCAACGGCCTCAGCCCGTGGGGCGGCAGATGACCTCTGCGAGGATGTGCTGCGGGATGTCACTGGCGTTGTAGGTAGGCTCGGGTGGACCGGCCGAAGGTCGAGGGGTACGAGGCGAAGAGACTGACGCGCTCGCCAACGTACCGGCCTCTGCCGACGGGACCCTCGCCTGGCTTGCAGTACGCACCTGAGGAGCCGCTTGTGTGCCCCTGCGGCTTGTCGAGCAGGCCCAGGCGCCTCAGGCCGCCCAGTCGTTCCTGTCAGTGATCGAGTTGGGTCGCCAGGAACTGGCCGCGGTCGGCCATGGCGCCGGACGGGCACTCCACCCTCGCATAACCGAGCTGCCCCGCCGGTACGCTCCCCGAGCGGCTGCACGCCGACAACGCCTACGACCTTCCCGACCTGCGGCAGTGGCTGCACAGCCAGCGCATCGGCGTCCGTATCGCTCGCGAGGGAATCGACTCCTCCGAGGTGCAGCTGGCTTGCCGCAGGGCCACATCGGAATCCGGGTGGGGGCGACTGCGGCATCGTCGTAGTCGGTCCATCCTGTAATGCTGGCTGTCAGCCGCATCGGGGCGCCCCGGGGAGGCGGTCCGGTCGCCCGTCACTGACCTGACAGAGCCGTAGGTGGCGTCCGGCCGGTTCAGGAAGGCGCGCCGGCAAGGACTTCCACCTTGCCGGTGTCGAGCGAGTAGTAGGCGCCGACCACGGCAAGAGCGCCCTTTCCCGCGAGGGGTGCGAGGTCCTGGTTGGACCGCAGATCGGTGGCGGTCAACCTGACCTGGGCACGGGCCATGGTCTCGACCGGGTCGGCGCCGCCTTCCCGGACTGCCTGATCGTATGCCGGCTGCAGAGCCTTGACGATCGCCTGCAGGTTGCCGGGCAGGGGTTTGCCGTCACGAAGGGATTTGTACGCCGCTTCGATGGCGCCGCAACGCTGATGCCCAAGGACCACGATGAGCGGGGTGCCACTGGTCACGGGCCCGTACTCGACAGAACCAGTGACCACCGGGTCGACCGCCTCCCCGCCCGTGCGCATCACGTAAAGATCACCCAGCCCGGTGTCGAAGAGGAGTTCAGGCGGCACTCGGGAGTCGATGCATGAGAGGACCGACCCAAAAGGCTCTTGCTCCTGGGCCACGAGCTGACGCCGGTTCGGATCCCGGTCGGGGTGTTGAAGGTCTCCGCTCACCCAGCGCTCGTTGCCTTCCATCAGTCTCGCGAATGCTGCGGAGGGTGTGGTCGGGCGCGGGCTCGGCCTCGGGCTCGGCGAAGCGCTGGCCGCTGCCGGGGAGGCTCTCATCGATGAGCACCCTGAGAGCGCGGCGGTGGCGCTCGCAAGTCCGCCTGCGAGCAGCGCTCTACGATCCAGACGTCCTGCTCTGTACATCGGTCGTTCCCCTCGATACCGCTCAGACACTTCCCTGTGTCCTGACCAGGGAAATTGTTCACCGTGGTGCGGGTGGCACGGAGCAGGCGCAAGCGGGCGGGCATTACGTTGCCACAGACGGCCCACAGGCCGTCTCGGGCGGTGGCGTGAGTGTGTGAGCCGAGACCCCGCCCTGCCCGAGCGGAGCGGGAGCAGGGGGCGGTTGCGGCGGCCCGTGCGGGCTACCGGATCCAGAGTGGCGCATTCCTCCTTCATCGGTGGCCTGTGCATCATTCAAACGTTTATCGATGGTTGCCACTCTCGCTGCAGGCTGGTGCACCGACCGCGCTTCCAAGCCGATCCACATTTGAGTACGCCGAGAGGATCAGCCATGCCAGATATGACTGGAGGAGCCGCGCCCAAGAACCTCGTCGGGGACGCAGACCCTGACGAGACGGGGCCCGTTGCCGAAGAAGTTGTCGAGGAAGCTTCGTCCGAGGAAGCTGCAGCCCAGGAAACCCCCGACACGGAGGGTGAATCGAACGGCGAGTAGTCCTCGCCGACGGCGGCTGACTGCATCACTGGTCGGCCGCCGTTCGCTCGCCGCCTTTTCCCCCAGGAGGGCTGGACGGCAGTGGAGTCGTCTCGCCGGAGCCCCCGGTGGTTCCGCCGGTCTGGCCTCGAACTTCCTACCCGCCATCTGCGGGGTCGGGTATGTGCAGGGGGGCGCGATGACTGCCCGGGAGCAAGAGTGTCGGGAGCGGGTGCGGATGGAGGCTCGGCCGTCCTGGAGTCAGTGGGACCGCCGTCGCTGCCCGGCTCAGTCAGCGCCAGTTCGCCCAGTTCGCGCCGTTCGGTCCCGGCTTCGTCATCCCCGGCTATCGCGGCGACCTGGCCGGCCTGGTTGGAGTCGTACGGGGCCGGCAGGCGGCAGGCTGCGAGGCGCCGCAGGCCCGCGTCGGGGGCCGCCGCCCGGGCGATGGTTCAGGGTGCGGTGAACAGGGTCGGGAAGCGGGGGGCCAGCCATGGGCGAGGGCCCCAGGCGAGGACCTGCCCCTGGGCGATGGCGCGCCAGGGATTGAGCCGGCCCAGCGCGATGAGCAGGAAGGCGATGGGATCGAGCAGGATGGTGCAGTCCGCGCGCTGCGGTGGCGCCCCCGGGGTCACCTGCACGGCGCCGTCGGTGAGGGACACGCCGAACGCCTCGCCCCCGCGCAGCCGGATCCGGTAACGGGCCGTGAGTCCGGCCGTGGCTGCGGGGTCCGCGACACGCGGCATGACCGAGAGCATGAACGGCATGCACAAGCCCGCCCGTGCCCGGTCGACCATGTGCGGGCGCTTCAGGGCGCGAGCCAGATCGTATCCGTGGCCGAGCATGTGCGTGAGCAGGTACGACGCGAGAACGGACCGGTTCATCACGCCCAGGGGAGTGGCTGGTGCCGGGCCGTCGGCCGCGGTGCGCGACAGAGCGTCCAGGAACGCCTCGGCCTGCTCCGCGATCATCTTCGCGAGAGGCTCCGCCCGGCGCTCCCCGAAGACGGTCAGGGACTCCGCGTTGGCCCCGGCGAGGCTCTGGGGCGTCCCGTCGCCGTAGGGGCGCTCCCGCCCGGCTGCCAGGTCGGCCATCAGTTCGTTGGCCATGGCCAGGTGGGCGGCGGCCTCGCCGACGGTCCACTCCGACCCCGGTACGGCAAGCGCCGTGTCGCTCGCGCTCCGCACCAGCGTGGCGATCTCCGCGGCGGTGTCCCGGATCGCCTGTCCCAGCCCGTCGGGCAACGGCCACGAGCCGTCCTGCCGTACCGTCGTGTGCACGTTGCTCGCTCCACTCCCCACCCGCCAGGGCACGCCCTACGTGCCTGCGGCGCTGGTACCCAACCAGACTCGGGGGCGCGCGGCAAGTCCCCCGCGCCCCCCGCTTCGGTCCTGGTGCTCGGCGGCTGCCCGTTCAGTTGTGGGCCATGCCGACCACCGGAGGCAGGCCGTCGTGTAGGCCGAGACCGATCCGCGTTCCGCTCTCGAAGCTACAGGCGAAACCGGCTGGGTCACGGCGGTATGCCGGGTACGGGCTCGGCGAGGTGCCGTCGATCTCCTGCGACCTGATCCGCCGGACAGACCCTAGCGGCTGTCGTCCCCCGTCCCCGACGGGGCCAGGACGGCGGCCGACAACCGCTCACGGAACCAGCGGTGCCCCGGGTCCGTCGAGTTGCGGGGGTGCCAGGCCATCCCGAGGTCGAGGGGTGCCAGGTCGAGGGGGATGGGAAAGGTCCGCAGTCCCATGGCGGAGACGGTGTCGGGGAGCCAGTCGGCCAGGCTGAGCGCGACGAGGTCGGTGTCCCGGGCGAGCATCATCGCGCTCGTGTGGCTGGGTACCACGACCGCGATCCGGCGCCGCAGCCCGAGTTGCGTGAGCGCGCTGTCGATGGGCCCGAGGCGCTTGCCGAGTCGGGAGATGCCGATGTGGTCGGCCGCGGCGAACCGGCGGGCGTCGATCCGCCCGTCGAAGAGGGGATGACCGCTGCGGGCGATGCCGACCAGCGTCATCCGGGTGAGCTGCCGGGTACGGATCTCCGGGTCCAGGTGTCCGAGGACGCCCAGTTCGACATCCACCCAGCCCTGCCGCAGCCCGGGGCCGCCCTCCACCGCCTCCGGTAGGAAGACCACGTCCACCTGCGGGGCCTCCGCGTGAATCCGGTCGGTCAGGGTCCCGGCCAGCCCCACCAGGAGCAGATCGGTGGCCTGCACTGTGAAGGTGCGCTGGAGGTGCGCGGCGTCGAAACCGGGACCGGGACGCAGGACGTTGTCGCAGCTGCGCAGCAACGCACCCACCTCCTCCCGGAGTTCCACGGCGCGTGGGGTCGGGACCAGCCCCTGGCCGGCCCGGACCAGCAGCGGGTCACCGACGGCACGGCGGAGTCGGGCCAGGGTACGGCTGACCGCCGCGGGCGAGGTGCCGAGACGTTCCGCGGCGCGGGTCACGCTGTTCTCCTGGAGCAGGGCGTCCAGGACTCGCAGCAGGTTGAGATCCATTGATGCCTCCTGAACTGCATTTTTACGCCTGGATCAATGATTTGGTGTCAATCTTTGCATTGTTGCGGCATCCGCCGACGCGGAGAGTGGAGATGCCCGCGCAGACGCGTGGCATTCCCTTCGCCCCGTTCAAGGAGCCGCTGTGCAGCAGTCCCCCCGTACCGGTCGAGAAGGCGATGTGCTGGCCGTGGTCAGCCAGAGCGGACCGACGGTCTCCTTCTTCGACGCCGCCTCCGACCGGCTCCTCGGTACGACGCAAGTCCTGGCCGAGCCACACGAGTTGTGCTTCGATCCGACGCAGCGACTGCTGTGGTGCACCACGACGTACGACTCCGGCTACTACCACGCGAACAGCGGCCGGCGCACCGAACTGACCGTCATCGACCCTGACACCCGCCGTATCGTCGAGGTCGTCGACCTCGCCCCGGAACACGGACCGCACGGGCTGGCGCTGGACCCGGCGCGCCGTCGTCTCTACGTCAGCGTTGAGAGCACGGAGGACCGGCCGGGCGGTGTCGTGGTGATCGACACGGAGACCCGCCGGCCCCTGGGCAGGATCGACACGGACGCGCCGGGCCCGCACTGGTTCGCCATCGATCCGGCGGGAAGGACGGGTTACGCCACCAACAAGGAGGCGCCGTTCGTCTCGGTCGTCGACCTCGAACGGGGCACCCTCACCGCGAAGGTCGAGGTGCCGGGCAGTGAGGGACTCGCCGTCTCCGCCGACGGCACGCACGCCTTCGTCGCCGCGCCCTACGGCTCCTTCTCCGGCACCACCGAGGAGCGGCCGGCCACCGGAATCCGGGTCATCGACGCCCGGACGGCGTCCGTCGTCGTCATCTTGCCCACGGCGAACGTCGTCCTGCCGGTGCACCTGACGTCGACGGGGAAGCTGCTCGCGGGCGAAGTGCGCATGGCCCCCGACCCGGTGTCCAGACTCGGACGCCACGCGCCGGGCCGCCTCACGGTGTTCTCCGCCGACACCCGCAAGCACGTGGGTGAAGTCGAGGTGGGGCTCTTCCCGCTGACCATCACCTCGTCCCCCGACGGTCGGCTCGCCTACGTGGCCTGCGTCGTCTCGTCCACCGTCGACATCGTCGACCTGGAGACGCTGGAGAGCCTGGCCCGGCTGGACGTCACCAAGCTCGGCGAACCCGGCGCGCACGGCCTGGCGTACATCCCACGCCCGGCCTGAACCGTCGCCCGTCACCATCCCGAGGAATCGAGGCATCACCTAAGCCGGGATGGACGCTGGTCGAGCATGCCGAGCGCCGCGTCCGGCCGGCAGTGCCCGCTCTTGGCCGCCGCGCAGCAGTCGCCGGTGTGGACGGCGTCGCTGTTGGCCCTGTTCAGGCCGTACTGGACCAGCCAGTCCGGTCGCGGTGGCCGCCGGGCGGCGTGCTGTTCGACGACCCGGCGGGCGAAGCGCAGATGGCTTTCGCGTCGCTGCTTGTCGTAGGCAGCGCGGTATGGAGAGGTCCGGTCGGTGTGGACAGTGCGACGGTGTCCTGACTGCTGCCGCAGCCCATTGCGCGCGAAACACGCTCGCTGCCGCGGCTGGCGTCATGGGCTGTCGTCAGTGCGCTCCCGAGGCGGTCGCCCGTCAAGCGGTCGTGTTGGTCGCCGCCATCAGCGAATGGCTGTAACCGGTACGTGACCGCGTCTCAGGCCCACACCGCTTTGACCACGGCGTGGCCTGCTGAAGCCGCCCGCCCGTAGAACCCTTGAAGGTCCCTGTGATGGTCGAGGAACTCCTGCCTGGCCTGCGCCTCTTCCCAGCCGTGGCCGCGGAGCTTGGCACCGGCAACGTTCCAGAGCTCGTCGAAAGAGACAGTCGCGAGGAAGTCGGCGGCCTGCGACACCCCAGGCGGTTCCAGAATCATCAGGGGCGGGTTGGAGGGGTCGGCGTCAGCGCTGTGTGCCACGGGGCGGCCGCCGTAAATCGGCAGCGTCCAGGGCTCGTCGGCGTCTGCATCGAGGGAATCGGCTCCCGCATAGAGGTCATTGACGGAGCTCCAGACCTTGTCGATCGAGTCGGCGATACCTGCCGCGTACTCGTCGGGGTGGTTCTCCCAAGCCTCCCACATGAACGCCGCAAGCCAGGTGTGGTCGTCCCGGATCTCGGATTCCGTGACGGCGCGAAGGTGTAGGTGGATGCTCACCGCGACGAGTCCCCCAGTTCGGCGGCCCGCCTGTCGAGCCGAACGGACAGAACTTACTCGACGGCACTGACGGCGAGACGTCCCGTCGCCGGCCCGCCATGAAGATCGTCCAGTCGGCGTCTTCGTTGCATGGCCGGGGTGTTACGGGCAGACCGGGTGTAGGTAAAGACGTTCACGGGGCTGCAGGTGACGCAGTTCGCGCGCCTGTTGAAGTCGTGAGGGAGCGAGGCGGCGACGGTACCCCGCGGGGGTGGCAGTGGCCGTCGCCATTGGCCGAGCGGGTGCTGATGGTCGCGGTGTACTGCCGCACGAACCTGACCATGCGTCGGCTGGCACCAGCGTCCGAGACCGTTCCTACGCCGTGCGGGGCGACCGGGGTGTCCTGGCGACGATCGGTGCATGTACAGGGTCGCGGAGGGCCGAGAAACTGCAGGTGCGTGCTCCGGCCCTCCGCGACAACCGGTTAGTGGACGGGCTGCACAAACTGAATGATCTGCAGGTAGTTGCCGTCCGGGTCTTTGAATGTGGCGAACCTTCCGGCCGGTCGGTCGGTGGCGCGCGCGACCCATTCCACGCCCGCAGCGTCCAGCTGTGTTTCGAACGCGGCGAAGTCGTCGACGTGGAAGTTGAGGATCGATCGGCCAGGTTCGGGGTTGACGTCGCTGAGGTCGTCACGCTGATCGATGACCAGCATGAACCCCCCGAGAACGATCGGGCCATCTCCGGTGTGGTCGGGTGCGAGCACCTTGAGGTACCACTCACGCAACTCCATCGCTCGTGTACTCCCGAGCAGTATGCTCCCAGCGGGCATCGTGGGCATTCCGATCAAACTCCGTTTCTTGTAGTGCGGCGTCGACAGGGTGCCGACATCGGTAGAGGAAGTCACCAGAGATTTCCTCCGGCAACATGTTGGTCAGTCCTGTTGCTGACGCTAAATCAGTTCTGTGATGCGCTTGTCTACACCTCAAAACCGAAACTCAGTCGACAAGTGCGCCGCCGGACAGATTGGCGATTGCTCCCGTCATGGCTCCGGCTCGATCTGAAGCCAGGAACGCGGCCGTCTCTGCGATTTCAGAGAGTGTAGGGAGCCTCTTCAGAAGCGTCCCCTGCGCCATCGCCCCGCCTTCGAGCAATTCCTGGACCGACTGCCCGGCCGCTGCCGCGGTTTGCTTGAAGAGGTCCTTGGTGTAGGAACCCGCTGCCGGCGCATCGACGACAGCGTGTGGACGGATGCCGATCACCCGGATGTTGTTGGGTGCCAGCTCCGCGGCCAGAACCCGCGAGAAGGCCTCCTTGCCGGCTGCGCTCACGCTGTGCCCCAAGATGCCGCCCACAGCCAGTTTGGAACCCGGCTCGGACAGAGTCAGGATGACGCCAGGACGCTCGCGACCCATGTACCGCGCCACAGCCTTGCTTGTGATGAACAGCGTCCGCAGAAAGCCGTCGATCGGCCGCATGAACTCCTCCAGCGAGAGGTCCGCCAGCAAAGTCCCCTGGTCGTGCATGACACTCACGGCGTTGAGGGCGATGTCGATGCTGCCGGCCGTTGCCGCGATCGCATCCGCGTGCTTTTCGACCGCCTGTTGATCGAGAACGTCAACTTGCGCGGTCTCGACTGTTCCGCCCATGGCGGCGATATCACGCGCCACGATGTCGAGCTTCGCCTGCGTCCGCCCGGCGATGAAGACCCTCGCGCCTTCCCGGGCGAATACCCGTGCGATGGCGCCGCCGATAGCGCCCCCGCCTCCATAGATCACAGCGTTCTTGTCGCCAAGCAGTAATCCACTCATACGTGTCCTCCAAAGGTGATTGATTCTTCCGGATGATTACGCAGGCTCGGTGGTCACACCGTCGCCGCTGCGGGCTCTGTCGCGTCCACGATTACCGGAGGCTTCAGGAAGGTGGCGGCCCGGGCGACCGGTATGGAGATCACCGAGGCGGGCAGCGAGGACGCCGGCTGTCCACCCGGGCCGGCCAGGCTTACCACGCGGTACTGCATCGGGGGCGCCATGCCCATGGCGAACAAGTCGAAGCCAGGAGCGCCGGCGCCACGAGCACGGCGGTCGTGCCGACAAGGAAGAGCACCAGCAGGGAGGCCGCTACGCCACTGGCGCCGACGATCGACGATTGCGATGAGCACCCACGGCGCGAACGCATACTTGGCCTGGCTGCCCGCGCCGCCGCCGGTGCTGGGCACGGACGGATCAGCATCAGCATGGCAATCAGTGCAACCACGCTGAGCACGGCGACCGCTGTGAACGAGCCGCGCCGGCCCAGTACCTGGCCGACCAGCGGGCCCAGCGGCTCACCCGAAGCGGTCGACATGAGGAGACCGGAGGCGACCACGGAGATCGCCAGGGCTCTATTCCGGCAACCTGTCGGTCAGTCGTGGTGCTGACGCTGGATTTGTTCTGCGATGCGCTTGATGCGGTTCAGGCGTGCATCCCAGGTCTTGCCGACTTCATTCAGCTGCCGGACCGCGCGCGACAGCTGCGCCTCATCAACTTCGTAGCGCCGCTCGCGACCTATCGGTGTCGCGTGCACGAGGCCTGCGCGATCGAGGACGCCCAGGTGCTTGGTGACGGCTTGGCGCGAGATCGGGAGACGATCGCTCAGGCTGGTCGGCGTACCGACACCTTCCGCGAGCAGCAGGTCGAGCAGGCGGCGCCTGATCGGGTCGCCGATCGCCGACCACAGCTCGTCGTCGACGATCATCGTGCCACCACGGAAGGGGCGTAGCTCTGCAGTCTGGGCAGGAACATGTCCCAGCCGCGCTCGTGGTCGTGGAAGGCCTCCTCGAGCACCGCGGCTTCCCACCCCTTCTCCCGCCAGCCGCTCTCGGTCAGGCGCAGAATCGTGCCGTCACCGGAGGGCTCAAGCTCGAAGGTGACCAGGAGAGAATTGTCTGCATCGGGCAGCTGACCATCGGGAGCGACCCATCGGAACGTGAACCTGCGGGGCGGGTCTACGTCGACCACCCTGATCGGGGCAACTTCAGCGCGGTCGCCCCACACCAGCTCGCCGACTTCGCCTGGCGCAGGCTCAAGCGAGGCGTCATCGGACCACCACATCTTGATGTGCTCGGGACGACTCACCACATCGAACACGATCTCCGGGGCCGCGTCGATGCGGATCTCGCGCTCCAACTTTCCGAACTCCACTCCAGACCTCCAATGAGCAACCATCCGTTGCGCATTACTGTGCCACGGGCATCAGAGACGTGCAACCTCTTGTTGCGTAACGGGGGTGTCCCATGCCTTCCTCGGCGACCCACACGCCGTGGCCGAGCTGCTGCAGGGGCTGCGGGAACCCGATGCGAGCGCCGCTGCCCCAACCTGGCCTGTCCCGACCGTGCCCCCTGCTCGGGGACCATTCGGCGCTGTTCTCCGGCCGCCGTGTACTGGCTCGGGTCGCCTCGTCCAAGAGATCGCGCCCCGTGAAAGCTGCCGCGGGCATGCCGATGTGCGGGGCGCTCGAGGCTGGGGGAGGCGCCCCATTGGCTCCGTCGGCTGGGCCCGGAGTGGGCCTCCGGTCCTCTGGGGGCGTGACGCTGGCCATGCGAGCGAGGTCACATCCTAGCGAGGGTCGTAGAGCCAGGTGCGCCTGAAATGCACCCAAGTCCTCAAATCCACCCATTTCGGACTTTTCTCCGTAGATGGGTAGTAGGTCACATCGTTGCGTCCCGTCTCGACCGCCGCTAATCATGGCTGTCGTCGCTGCGAGCCGGAAGACCGGACCGAGCGAATCCCTCAAGGCTCTGCCCGCGTCCGCGGGTGGCCGACGCCGCCGCGAACGACAGCGGCGGCACCGACGACGTCCCCTACGGAGAGTTGCTTTCGCATGGCCATGACCAACCGCACCCGCATCGCCCGCCTCGGTCTGACCGGTATCGCGACCATGGGCGCCGCAGCCGCCGCCCTCACCCTGATGCCGACCAGCGCGCAGGCCGCCGAGGCGACGCAGGCGCATGCCTCCGCGGTCACGGCCTCCAGCAACGACAGCCGTACCACCGCCGCGTCCAAGAGCGGCACTGGCAACAACCTCGACGGCTGGATCAAGCAGTCCCTGCAGATCATGAAGGCCAAGGGCATCCCCGGCAGCTATGAGGGCCTCAAGCGCAACATCATGCGCGAGTCCGGCGGCAACCCCAGCGCCCAGAACAACTGGGACGTCAACGCCAAGCAGGGCACCCCCTCCAAGGGCCTGCTCCAGGTCATCGACCCCACCTTCAACGCCTACCACGTCGCCGGCACCGCGCACCGCGTCACCGACCCGGTCGCCAACATCACTGCTGCCGCCAACTACGCCGCCCACCGCTACGGCTCCATCGACAACGTCAACTCCGCCTACTGACCAGACTCTTCAGGGCAGGGGTCAATCACGGCGGTCGGCCCACAGGCGGCTGCGGCGAGGTGGAACTTGGCCGGCCGGTCATGCGCGGTGTGCGCGATCTCGGGCCGCCGGTCCAGGCCCGGCCGCACCACGGATGGCTTCGCCGGCGGACCGCAGTCGCAGCCGCAGCGGCCGACGGGTCAAGAACGGGAGCGCGGCTGGGATTGACGGCTGCCGCATCCGCAGGCCGTTGTCGCCCGTACGCCGCTGATCGTCGGCGACAACCCGCCCTGCACGAACTCGACGGCGTCCTGTTCACCGACGACATCCGCTGCCCGGTGCACGTCGCCGATCTGGCCGCCGCCCTTCTGGAACCGGCGTCGTACGACGCGGCCGGCATTCACCACCTCGCAGGGGCTGACGCGGTGGTCCGTCACGACATTGCGCCGTGCTCTGCAGTTCTGCATAGTGCGGCGAACGCGGAGGGGCTGCTGTCCCTGGCCGTCGAGACGCGCGCCGGGGGAGTCCGCGTGCACCGTGGCGAGCGGCAAGCTCCGTACGGTGATCGACCTGCGTCGTTGCTCGGCCGGCTTCCCGGGCCACGTCGGCACCGACCGCCTGAACTCGGCATCAACCGTTCTCGCCCGATACCGACGAAGCCAGGGAGTGCGACCCTGTGACGCTGCTGCCGCCTGCTACGCCCTAGCTCATGGGCTGCCCGCGTTGAGTGAGAGGTCAGTAGCCGACAGTGAAGCGCTCGCCGATGTGCTGCTGCAATTCGACCTCATCGAGCAGGGCAACTGCGTAGTCCTCGGCGGAGATGCGGCTGTCGCCGTCGGCGTCGACGACCAGGTCGTCCAGGGCGATGCGGTAGGTGCCTGTGCGCTCGCCCGGCTCGATCGTTGCGGCGGGGCTGAGACACGTCCACCTCACGTCGCTGACCGTGCGGTAGAAGTCGAGGGCGTCCCCGTGGGCGTGCATGATCTGGAGCAGGAACTCCGGCAGGCCCTCGGCGTCCCAGACCAGCTTGCCGTCCGCCTTGCGCAGGGAACCGGCGCCGCCGACCGCGATGAGCCGGGGTGCTGCGCTCCCCAGTGTGCTCAGCCCGGCGACCAGGGACTCGGCGCTGGGCCGGATGGTGGCGAGGTGGCCCGGCCCGCCGCCTCCGCCGACCGCACTGACTACGACGTCCCGCCCCTTGGCTACGGAGGCGACGAATTCAGGGTCCAGGACGTCACCGGTGACCACGTCCAGGTTGGGGTCAGTCAGGGTGATCTTCGCAGGGTCGCGTACGACAGCTGTGACCTGGTGACCGCGGCGAAGCGCCTCGTTCAGAATGCGGGTTCCGATAGTGCCGGTGGCGCCGAACAGGGCAATCTTGGACAAGTGATTCTCCAGTCCCGATTGATCATCTCAGGATTGGGAGCCTAGCGGGATACCTCATTGCGAACTCGGCATAGCGGCTTTTTCGGTCATGTCGGGGCAAGTCAAGTGCGGCATTGGTAACAACCCCAGACCGCTGTGGTTGGCCAGTTGAGCACCACGACCTCGTGGTTCCATCGGCGAGCGGCGGCCCCCGCCCACATGGTCGCCGCACCGCACAAAGCCGCAGGGGCTGGCCGGCTGGGGGCACGCTGGTCGAGCAAGGGGATGCGGCGTCAGTTGCCGAGCGAACCTGTGTGGCCGGGGCGGGGCCGACTCGACCCGCTGTCGGCTCGCATTTCGCGTGTCGCTGCAGACTTGGAAACACCGAAGAGTGGGGCGAGCTGCCGCAGCGTCAGGTTCGTCCGCCAGTATGCGGCCACCAACAGGATCTGGTCCTCCAGGGGCAGCCCGCGCTGCGAGCCGCTCGCCCGGGCGGTGCGGCGGCCACACGGGCCGAGCGATCGTCGGGTAGGGCGATGCAGTCGGCGGGGTTTCGGTAGGAGTACCAGTACCTGCCGGTGCACCCGCCCGGACGCTGACGAGCCTTCCGTTTCTGGCTGACGGGTTGGCCGATGACGCTGCTGGCGAGCAGGCGTTCGACATCCTCCCGGACCGTCCTGTCGGGCTCGGCCACCTCGGACGCCCTCAGCACTGCCTCCTCGGCGCTGGTTGCCTGCGCGGCCTGGCGCAGGAACTAGGAGTTGGCGATGCAGGTGACGACGATCATCTGCGCGGTGGGCATGCCTAGCGCGACAGGCGTGTAGTCACGGACGAACTGCTGTTTGCGTTCGAGCAGGGGAGTCAACCCGGTCATGGCAGTTCCATCCCTCTGGCGAGCAAGCAGCGGGGCGACGAAGCCCCTCGCAGGCGTCGCGCGTTCACACACGGACGTGACGGAAGTGCGTGGTCAACCGCCCCGTCTCGTCGAGGACGTGGAAAGCGAGTGCAGGTAGATGGTCCAGGTAGACATGGTCCTGTGGGTGTGCGCGGTGTTCCCAGGGAAGACGGAGAGTGGAGACGACTCCAGGGGCCATCAGCAATGGGCGTCCGGCGAAGACGGTCGCCGCGGCTGTGTGGGCATGGCCGCAGAGGAACGCTGCGATATTGCGGTGACGGTCAGCGAGGGCCGCGAGCCGCTCCGCACCGAACTGGCGGATGCCGTCGATGAACGGGACGTGCAACAGCGTCGGCGGGTGGTGGAAGCCGATCAGCACGGGCGTCCGGTCGGAGGTCCGCGCCAAAACGTCCTCGAGCCACGCCAGGGTTTCGTCCGAGAGGAAACCCTCGTCCTTGCACGGCACTGATGAGTCGCACATCGCGATGACCACGTCAGCGCTCCGATGCACCTGGTTGACCGGAGTTGTCGAACTCGCCTGCGCCAGGAGGTGAGTGCGGAAGGAATCACGCCTGTCGTGGTTACCGGGACAGAGCATCACCGGGTGCCGCGAGGAGAAGAGCCGACGGGCCTGCTCGTACTCGGCCGGCAGACCGTGATCGGTGATATCTCCCGTCACCAGGACCGCGTCCAGGTCGTAGGGCAGGTCCTCCAGGTAGCTCATGACAGCCCGGGTGCGCTCGATGCTGCGCGGCTCACTGTCGATGTGGGTGTCACTGAGATGGGCTATCACGATCATCGAGGTACGTCCTGTCGCTGTCGGACTGTTGATCACTTGGGCTTGAGGCTATGGAGACACTGGCCCAGGAGTAAGATCCAGTTCCGTGCAGAAATCCTGGTCCGGTTCGCGCGTCGCCCTGCACCTCAGTCTCGACGCCTCGAAAGGTCGCCGTTCGGCTCTGGAGTCGGCGCTGCGCGACGCGATCCGCCAGGGGCGCCTGGCCGCAGGGACGCGCCTGCCCTCCACCAGGGGACTGGCTACCGAGCTCGGACTGTCCCGTGGCACGGTGACCGCTGCCTACGACCAACTGGTCGAAGAGGGCTACCTGACCACCCGGCCCGGGTCGGGCACCACCGTGGCGGACATACCGCCGGAGACCGTTACCTCCCCACCAGCCACATCGATACCGGCGGGTCCTCGCCATGACCTGCGACCAGGGCTTCCCGATGTCAGCGCCTTCCCCGCCCGAGCCTGGCTCACGGCGACACGCCGGGTGGTTGCGGACGCGCGTTCGGTGGTGCTCGGCGCCGGAGACCCGCAAGGCCGGATCGAACTGCGTGCCGCAGTCGCCGACTACCTGGGCCGCACCCGCGGTGTGGTCACGAGCCCCGACCGCATCGTCATCACCTCCGGTTACTACCAGGGTCTGAGCCTGCTCAGCAGCGTTCTGGCCGGGAGCGGCGCCAGGACGGTAGCCGTCGAGGATCCGAGTCACAACATCTTCCGCGCCGTTGTCCAACGCGCCGGACTTGCCACCTTGCCCATGCCCGTCGACGCCCACGGCGCCTGCATGGACGCGCTGACGCACGAGGTCGACGCCGTGCTCCTCACGCCCTCGCATCAGTACCCGACCGGTGTGCCTCTCCATCCCAGCCGACGTCAGGCCGTCGGCGCCTGGGCACGCACCACCGGCGGGCTGGTCATCGAGGACGACTACGACGGCGAGTACCGCTACGACCGCCAACCCGTCGGCGCCCTCCAGGGCATCGCTCCCGACCGGACCGTCTACTGCGGCACCGTCTCCAAGGCCCTCGGCCCAGCTCTGCGCCTGGCCTGGATGGCTCTACCGCCCCAGCTGGTGAAGCCGCTGGTCGAAGCCAAGCAGCAAGCCGATCTCTACACCGAGAGCCTCTCCCAGCTCGTCCTCGCGGATCTGATTACCAATCACGCGTACGACCGCCACGTCCGTGCCACCCGCCTGCGCTACCGCCGACGACGCGAACTGCTCCTGGCCCGCGTGTCCGGTGTCACGGGACTGACCGCCCACGGCGTCCCCGCCGGTCTGCACACCCTCTTGACTCTCCCCGCCGACTGGCCGCCTGAAGTTGAGATCCTCTCGCGCTGCGCCCGGCAGGGACTTGCCCTGCGTGGCCTGTCCGAACTCCACATCGATCCCCACGGACGCCCGGCAGGTCTGCTCATCGGCTTCGCAGCCCCGCCCGAACACGCCTACCGGCCCGCTCTTGACGCACTGTTCGGGACGCTCCTGAAGCTGGTGACCAGCCCGAAGTGACGAACACGTCAACTGCGCTCACCGCTTACGGCGTTGGTTCGCCTTCTCCACCACGCCCTCGCGGTTCCCGCGCCGCGGCGGGCACGGCTCAGTAGCCCTGGGCGATCATCTTTTCCTGCATCAGCGTTTCCAGCTCCGTGTTCGACAGCGGGTGCAGCGTGTTCAGGAGGTGGCGCAGGCCGGGTTCGCCGAGGGACCGGCTGGTGACTTCAACCTCCGCGTCGTGGTGGTGGCTGGTGAGGGTGATGTCGCGGGTGCCGCCGGGGAGGCGGCGGATCATGCGCATCTCGCCGTGCACGTCCACCGTGCAGGTCAGACCCTTCTCCACGGGCTCTGGGCATCGTGGGGTCTGCGTGAGGGGCGAACGCACCACGAGGCCCACGTACCCCGACTCGTAGCCCTCCCGGACGGGGTGGTATTCGACGCTGAAGTAGGCGGGCCCGACCACGGCACGGGATACCCGCATTCCAGGCGGCGCAGCGCCCAGATACAGCAGTTCCGGATGCTCCCGGTAGCGCGCGATCTCCGCCGTGTGCCGGCGCTGCTGCGCCTGCGCCGGGCCGATGAAGCCCCCGTAGACGACGCCGGCCGCCAGCGCGGCCACCGCCCCCAGCCGTACCCACCGGCTCGGCACGAAGAACGCCGCGGCGACGGCGTACGGCACCCCCGTCAGCGCGACCCGCGTGCTGGAGCTCCCCAGGTCGACGTGCCCGCCGTAAGCGGCCAGGCCCGCCAGGACGCCGAGCGTGCCGAGGACGAAGACCAGGGCCGCCCAACCGAGCAGCCGGCGCACCGAGCCGCACAGTGGCACCACGCCTCTCGCCGGTATGCCCGCTATGGCCAGCAGGCCCACTATCAGCGGCACGCCCCACGCGAGGACCGGCACTGCCGCCCCGGCACTGCCGCCCCAGGCCGTCACCACCAACTCGAAGCCGAGCGCCGGCATCGAGGCCGCCATCGTCGCCCAGACCAGGAAGAGATGCAGGGCCGTCAGCGCCCCTCTGCCACTTGTCATGCCGCGGAGCCTGCCAGCCCGCGTCCTGACGCACATGAGTTCTCCTACTCAGTACGCCCTTTCCGACCCTGCGCAAGGTGCGCATCCGCCGTTGCCGAGCGGCCCGGGCTTCGCGGTCTGCTCCTGGTCCAGGCATGATTCCCTCCGTGCATGAAGGCAGGGGCCATCGCAGGCAGGGACGGTTCGCGCTGACGGAGCCGGAGCACGGCCACGTCTGGGGAGTCTGTGCCGAGGTAGACGGACTCTTCAGGGAACCCAGGCGCGGGACGTACGAACTGTTCGGTTGGGTTCCGGACGGAGCCGAGGTGCGCGGCTGGGTCGGCAGCCGGGTGTGGCTGGCACCGGAAGACAACACGCTCGACGCCTGGCTGCTGGAGGACGCGGAAAGCCTCGGGCAGCACCCTCGAACGGATGCTCTCGTGCTCACCGGCATGGACGACTACATGGGCCCGCCGGAGGGATACCGGGCTCCGGTCCGTCTGCACGACGGGTACCGCTGGCTGGGCTCGTGCCGGGAGTTCGCGCGTGTGCTGCCCGAAGAGCGGGCCACGCCCCCGCTCGTCCTGCGGGGCCTCGCCCCGGGTGATCGGCTGCGACGGGCGCTGGCGACGGGCACCCGGCGCGCGCTGGACCTGGACGAGGCCCGGCTGGAGATACGGGACGACAACGGCGAGCCGCTCACCGACCGGCTGCTGCGGCCCTGGGTTCGTGCGTGGCGCCCGTCCTCCCACGGGCCGGATCTGATCGACCTGGAACTCGACGGGGAGCTCCACAGACCCGTACCTGGATATGCCCGTCCCGTCTGGGACCGTTGGCTCGCCGGCCCGCCGGAGGCCCCCGGCGTCTGGGCCGGCCTGGATACCCGGCAGCGCGAGGCGTGGCTCGAACTGGTCCGCGAGCGGGGGTGCCGGCTCAAGCACCAGGGCCGACCGGCCGGACACGTGTACGGGCTGGACGGACGGCACATCACCGATGAACCGGGCCTGTTTCTGGCGCTCGGTGAGGCCGTCAACGGGCCGGGCGGCTACTTGGGCGGATGCGTGGACGCCCTCGTGGACTGTCTGCGCGGC
This sequence comes from Streptomyces sp. NPDC002671, assembly GCF_053592475.1. NCBI lineage: Bacteria > Bacillati > Actinomycetota > Actinomycetes > Kitasatosporales > Streptomycetaceae > Streptomyces > Streptomyces sp. NPDC002671. The sequence goes on along the minus strand of NZ_JBSFVU010000018.1, from coordinate 11,904 downwards.
AACTTCGGCTACACCGCCCCCGCAACGCTGCTCTGGCGGGACGCCGCGACCGCGCGCGAGCACCTGTCCCACGTCCTGACACCGGAGGGTGAACCGTGCGACCTGGTCGCCCTGGTGCTCGAAGTCCTGGCCGAGGGCGGGATGCGCGTCACCTTCACGTGAAATCAGCGTTCGCCACGCCGGAGCAGTCACTCCGCCCCGTGCCCGCCCTTCCCGCCGCATCGGACTTGAACGCGTCCCGGCCGGCCTTGCCAACCACGGCTGAGCTGCCTTGCTGCCCGGCGCGGCGCGCGGGCCGGGGCGTCGAGCTCGTTGAACGGGGCTGTCCAGTGCTCGGCCAGGACGGCGGGGAAGCCGCGGAGGTCGAGAAGGCTCTGACGGGATGCCGGCTGCGGGAAGAGTTCGGGCGGTCCGCTGGCGCCGCGGCGGATCCCGACCTCGTCGGCGAGGATCGCGCGCAGCGCAGGTGAACAGTGTGGGGAGAGGCGGCGAAGGAAGCCATCCGGCAACTCACCCTCGAAGACGCAGCCCTACCCGCGTTCCTCGGGGAAGGCGTCGCCGTACATCGGCAAGCCGCTCACGGACTGCTCCCAGGAGACTTCCTCTTCGATCACGTCCCAGTGCTCCATCAGAACGCCGTCTTCGATGCGGAGGAAGTCGACGGCGATCCATGGGGCGGGCTGCCCGTGGCCCGTGAAACGCCCGCGCACCATGACCATGTCCCGTTCCGCCATGATCAGCTCCCACTCGTGCTTCAGCTCCGCCGGGAGGCTTTTGACCAGGTTGAACAGGCCGTCCCGGCCGGGAGCGATATGGGCGCTGTGCTGGATGTGGTCGGGGGACCAGAAGCGTTCGGCGGCAGCGTAGTCCCGCTGGTTGAACAGGGTGTCGAAAGCCTCGCGGACGATGGCCTTGTTCCTGTCTTCGGTGGTGCTCATGGGTTGGTCACCTACTGTTCGATGTGGGGACGGATGGTGCGGATGCTGGGGCGTCGCCAGGCGGCAGGGGCGGGCGCGGGGCCGTCGTGGCGGACGTTGTCTGGCGCCGTGCGGCCGGGCCGGTCCAGCTCTTGAGACTGAACAGTGCTCCGCCGTCGGCGACCGCCCCGAGCGCCTGCGCGTCGAGGGACAGCCGCGCGGTGATCGCGTTGAGCAGCAGCGTGGCAGCCTCGGGAAAGGTGGCCTTCGCGGGAGCCGGTACCACCGATGCCTGGTGGACGACCAGTTGCTCGGCGTAGGCGCCGCCGTGCGGGCCGAAGGGGATGACGCAGGCGATCACGCGTTCTCCCACGGCCAGGCGCCCGTCGGTGCCCGGTCCGGGCTTGTTCTCCTGACCGTGGCTGGTCGTGTTCCACTCCGGGCTGTGCACGGTCGGCCGGCCGGTGCGGCAGCCGCTGGGCCGGTGCGGACGCGAGTCGTTCACCCCTGGAGCAGGGTGGCCATGTAGGTGTTCGACTCGGTGACGTAGGCGTGCTCGCCCGGTCCGGCGTTGTCTCGGTAGGCCCGGGCCTGCTCGACGACGATCTCCTCGCTGTCGGTGGCAAGCTCCTCGATGGCCTGGGCGATGAAGTCCTCGAGCGGCATCGCCTGCCCCTCGCCATCGAGGCCGCCCAGGCCGGTGGCCACCCACGGCGGCACGATCTCCTGGACCTTGACCCCGGCGTCACGCAGCAGGAACCGCTGGGACAGGGCATAGGAGTGCAGGGCGGCTTTGGTGGCGGAGTAGACGGCGAACGGCGCGAGCGGCGTGAAGGCGAGCGCGGAGGTGTTGTAGACGATCGTGGCGTCGGGCTGCCTCTTGAGGTGCTCGGTGAAGGCCGAGGTGGTGCGCATGGTGCCGAGCAGGTTGGTGGTCACCTGCGCGGTCGTTGTGGCCTCGTCCAGGGGGGAGGCGGCGTCGTCGGGCAGCATGATGCCGGCGTTGTTGAGCAGGACGTTGAGGCCGGGGTGGGCGGCCAGGACCTGTTCGGCGGCCTTGGTGATGCTGTCCGGGTCGGCGATGTCGAGCTCGACCGCCTCCATGCCGGGGTTGGCGGCTGCGACTTGGTCCAGGACGTCGCATCGACGGCCGGCGATGATAACGGTGTTGCCGAGGCGGTGCAGGGCCTCGGCCAGGCCGCGGCCGATGCCACTGCCGCCGCCGGTGATCAGGATGGTGTTTCCGGTGAGCTTCATGAGGTGCTCCTCGGGGTCTCAGACGGCGGCCAGGGCCGGGTAGTCGGTGTATCCGCGCGCACCGGAGGCGTAGACGGTGGTCCAGTCGATGTCGGCGAGCGGGGCTCCGGTGGCGAGCCGGGCGGGCAGGTCGGGGTTGGCGATGAACGGGCGGCCGAAGGCGACCACGTCGGCAAGCCCTGATTCGACCAGGTGGGCGGCCCGCTCGGCGTCCAGCTCGACGTTGGCGATGAGCGTGCCGTCGAACAGTGGCCGGAAGTGGGCGAACATGCCGTCGCCGCCCAGTCCGTCGAGCGGGGTCGCGGTCAGGTCGTGCGTGGCGCCCATCACCAGCAGGTGTGACAGGCCGTTCAGGTGGGAGATGACGTACTCGGCGGTCGGCAGGGTCTCGTCGTTGGCCTCGAACTGGCCGGTCTCGTGCATCGGGCCGAGCTTGACTCCGGTCCGTTCCGGGCCGACAGCTGCAGCCACCGCCTCGGCGATCTCCAGGGTCAGCCGGGCCCGGTTCTCGACGGAGCCGCCGTAGGCGTCGGTGCGCTGATTGATGGCCTTATTGAGGAACTGGGCTGGCAGGTAAAGGTAGTTGGCCAGGATCTGAACGCCGTCGAACCCGGCAGCGATGGCGTTGCGGGCGGCGGTGGCGTAGTCGGCGATCGTCTGACGGATCTCGGCCGTGGTCATTGCGCGCGGCGTGACCGTGGGCTTGCGGCCGGTCGGGGTGACGCTGCGCTGCTGCGGGTCGACCGCGGAGGCCGACAGCGGGAGTGCTCCCTTGCACAGGTCGGGGTGCGAGATGGCCCCGGGGCGTCCAGGTCATTCATCACAGATCGATCTTGGATGCCCCGTCCGCGTTCCCGGACACACCGTCAGCGTTCGGAACGACTCGCCTGGGCTCTGTCCGGAGGATGTACCTCGGGTTTGAGGGTGGCGGTGCGCGGCTGGCGGCATGAGGGGCCAAAGCAGTGCGCACAGGTGCGATGGCAGGATGACGGCATGGTTTCGAATCAGCCGTGGACGGGGTTTCACGGTGACCTGCTGGCAGCTAAGGCATTGGTGTACGACCCGAGCGGTTTCGTCTGCTCGCTGCCGGTGACCGAACCGGAGAGTGCCGAGTACGCGGCTTGCGCGTTCACACTCGATGACCGCTCGGTTCGGTTCCGCGTGGCCAAGACTACCCCGGCGAAAGTGGGCCAGTTCGTCACCGTGTGGCAGCGGTCTGAAGAGGGGCCGATCCGGCCCTTCGACGCCGACGACGGAGTGGACCTCTTCGTCATCAGCAGCTGCGACGACGACGGCTTCGGACAGTTCGTGTTCCCGTGCGAGGTGTTGTACGAGCGCAACATCGTCTCCTGTAACGGCTCCGGCGGGAAGCGCGGATTCCGCGTCTACCCGCCGTGGGTGACCACGACCAACCGGCAGGCCCGTAGCACGCAGGCATGGCAGGTGAACTACTTCTTCAACCTCGGTCAGGACGGGCTTGCCGACCTGACTCTCGCCCACGCCCTCTACCACCCATAGGTGCCCGCTGCGCGATGGCGTCCGGCGACCTGGAACAGCACGGCGGTCGGACCTTCGAGGGCGTTGCCGTGCGCGTCGCCCAGCGCGTCCTCGCGCTGGCCGCAGCGGTCTGGCACAACCACAAGACCCGGCAGCCTGTCATGCGATCCCTGATCGCCTACGACCACTGATCACATCGGAATGACTCGTCTAGACGTGGCCGCGCTGTGGCGGGCGGTGGAGTCCGTCGCCCCTCGCGAGGAGGTCAACGCCGCCGCGGCGACGGTGGAGGAACTGGTACCGCCCGAGGACGACGCGGCCGAGGCGGCGGTCCGCGCGCTGCTGGCCTCCCGGTACAACACGGTGCGTCCGTTCCTGACCCTGCTCGGGGAGTCGACGGCGCTCGGGGCCGCGTCGGGCGGGCGCCGGGTGAAGGACAAGCCGCTGCTGCCCAGGGAGATCGACAGCAAGCTGGTCCCGCCGGCCTGGCGGCGGGAGGTGTTCAACAACGCGGACCTCCCAGCCGGGGCGGTGGACCGCGACGCGTACGTGGTCTGCGTGCTGGAACAGCTCTATCGCGCACTTCAGTGTCGGGACGTGTTCGCGTCACCGTCGAACCGGTGGTCCGACCCGCGGGCGCGGCTGCTGGATGGCAAGGCATGGGAAGCGGTGCGCGAGGACACCCTGGCGGGCCTGAGCTTGAACGAGCCGGTCGAGGAGCATCTCAAAGGCCGGGCAGGACGCGAAGCTCAGCTTCGAGATCCAGCCCAACGGCAGGTTGAAGCTGAACGTGGACCGGCTCGGCGCACTCGGCGAGAGCGCCTCATTGAAGTGGCTGCGCCAGCCCACCGCGAAGATGCTCCCGAAGATCGACCTGCCAGACCTGCTGTTCGAGGTCGACTCCTGGACCGGGTTCCTGGACGCCTTCGTGCACCTGGGCGAGGGCCGGACGCGCATGGAGGACATCAAGACCTCGCTGGTCGCGCTGCTCGTGAGCGAGGCGTGCAACATCGGGTACACGCCGGTCATCGACGCCGAGGACGAGGCGCTCACGCGGGCCCGGCTGGTCCACGTCGATCAGTACTACCTGCGGGTGGACACCATCGCCGCGGCGAACGCGAAGCTGATCGAGGCGCAGGCGAAGGTGCCGATCGTGAAGTTCTGGGGCGAGGGCCTGCTGGCCTCGGCCGACGGGCTGCGGTTCGTTGTCCCGAAGCGGACCATCCACGCCGGGCCGTCCCCGAAGTACTACCACTTCAAGCGCGGCATCACTTGGCTGAACGCAGTAAATGACCAGGTCGCGGGTATTGGGCAGATGGTCGTGTCACCTCGACGAGGACGACGAGGGCACCGGCGAATGACGCGGCGTTAGGGCGCGTATCGGGTCGTGATCAATGAGCATCGCAGCTTCCGGGGCGGGTGCCCGTCTGGGGTACGGGGCCCGGCGATCTGCGGCTGCGCCGTGTGGTCGCGAGTGATCGGAAGCGTTGCCGCAGGCACGCAGCCGGGGCCGGAAGGCCCCGGCTGCGTGCCCGCCGGGATGGTGTGTCAGACCATGGCGAGCCGGTCCACCAGCAGCTCCACCCTCGGCTCGGTGTACTCCGGCGGCAGCCGTCCCGACCGGGTCAGGGTCGCCACCCCGTGCAGGGACGCCCAGAACACCTCGGTGAACAGCCCCGGGTCGACGCCGTCCCCGGCGACCTCGCCGAGGCACTCCAGCAGCGCGGCGAAGGCGTCCTTGAGAGGTTCCGGGGTGTCCTCCTGTGCGTACGCCAGACCGCCGTCGAGCTGGAAGATGGCGTCGTAGACCGCCGGGTTGCGTTCGGCGAAGTCGAGGTAGGCGCGCGCGAGGGCGGTGACCCGGGCGCGCGGGCCGTCCGCGGCGGCGGTCGCGGCCCGCACCGCCGCGGCCATCTCCGTGGCGCCCTGGAGGGCGACGGCGCCGATGATCTCGCGCTTGCCGCGGAAGTGGCTGTAGAGGACGGGCTGGCTGTACTCGATGCGCTCGGCGAGCCGGCGGGTGGTGACTGCGTCCCAGCCCTGCTGCTCGGCGAGTTCGCGGGCTGTCGCCACGATGAGGCGCTCGCGGACCGCCCGTTCGCGCTGCTTGCGTTCCTGTACCGACATGCCTCGAATTCTAGCACCGCTAGACAAGTGAGCGGCAGCAGTACTAGCGTTGCCTCATCAGCTAGCAACACTAGATGTCAGGGGGGCATCATGCTCAGCGCACTCGAGGTCGTCACCACCGTGGGGGTCGGCCTGATGGTGGGGGTGGAGTTCTCCGTCGCCTTCGTCATCAACCCGATCCTCAACGCCCTCCCGGAGGACAGTGGCCAACTCGGCCACGCCCACGGGGGCCGGATGCTCGGCGCCGTGATGCCGGTCTGGTACCTCACTTCGCTCGCCCTTACCGCCGTCTGGGCCATCGCCGGATGGCACCACCACGGCACCGGCCTCGTCGTCACCGCCGGCGCGCTGCTGATGCTCAGCGTGATCATGTCGCTTCTGCTGCTCGTCCCGATCAACAACCGGAACAAGACGTGGACCCCTGACAACCGGCCCGCCGACTGGAAGCAGCAGCTGAACCGCTGGGACCGCCTCCACTACGTCCGCGTCGCCGTCCTCATCGCCGCCTTCGCCCTGCTGGTCGCCGCTCTCACCTGAGCCCGCGGGCTCGCCCGCCCGGTCGTCAGCCGCAACCGCTCGGCCCTGCGCCCGAAGTGCGGCACCGCCACCTCCATGCACATCCGGGACCCGAACACCAACACCCTCGAACTCCGCTGGTATCCCCAGGACGCGGGCGCCAGCGACACCCACTGACCGATAGCGAGAGGAAGTGCCGAGAATGGCCAAGCTGCAGAGCCTGGACCCGATTACGCCGATGTTTGCGCAGTTCAAGGAGAAGACCGGGCCCATCGTCCTGGCCAACACCTTCTTCGTCCCGAAGGAGAGGGCTGAAGTGTTCCTGGCCCTCTTTCGGAGGCAGGCGGAGTTCATGAAGGCTCAGCCGGGATTCGTCTCCCTGCAGATGCACAAGGGAACGGCGGACAGCCAGCTTCTGATGAACGTCGCGGTCTGGGAGTCGACCGAGGCTCTCGCCACGGCGTTCGGCAGCCCGGAGTTCCAGCGCATGGCGGCCGAGTTCCCTGACGACATCGTGTCGTACCCGCACATCTTCGAGCAGATCGACGTATGACACGGCAGCTGTAGCCGGGGGAGGGCAGCCGGAGAAGCCCTGCCCTCCCCCGGGCAGTCACGCATCCATGCACCATGCCGGGTCGCCAAGGCCGCCGAGCACCCCACCACGCGTAGCCCGTCCCTGAAGAGGAGTCACTATGACCGTGGAACTGAATCACACCATCGTCCCCGCCCGTGACCCGTAAGCCTCGGCGCGGTTCCTGGCCGAAATCCTCGGCCTGAGAGTCGATCCGCCGGTGGCGCACTTCACGCCGGTCACGCTGGCCAACCAGGTCAGCCTGGACTACGACCAGCTGGACGACTTCGAGCCACACCACTACGCGTTCATGGTCAGCGAGCAGGAGTTCGGCGCCGCCCTCGCCCGCATCCAGCACGGCGGAATCACCCACTACGGCGATCCCGCATGCCAAGAAATTGGGCAGATTTATCACAGTAAGCACACCAAAGGCCGCAGGGGCACCTACTTCCACGACCCCGACGGACATCTGATGGAAATCCTCACCCCGGGCGGCGCCGGGTCGTGAGGCCGACGGCGGCTCAGCGGATCATGGCTTCGCTGGTGGAGGGATCGCGTTCGTAGTCGCGACCGACGCGGTGATGTGCGCGGACAGTCCGGTGACGTCACCGGTCGACCTGACGCTGCTGCCCGAACACCGACGGGGGCACGGCGGGCCGTACGGCGATCTCAACCGGGGCTGCATCGACGTCAACCGGCTGCGTGTGCTGCTGGCCGGGCTGCCACTGCCGCGCTCTCCGGACGGCCGGCTGGTCCTGGCCGTCGACGTGTCACCGTGGCTGCGCTCGGACGCGCCGTGCTCGGCAGAGCGGCTCTTCTGTCACGTCCACGGGCGTAACGGGCGCTCCAGCGACCAGTTCATCCCGGCCTCATCGTGACCGCCGGCGCGCTGCTGATCCTCAGCGTGATCATGTCGATCCTGCTGCTGGTCCCGATCGACAACCGGGGCAAGACGTCGACCCCTGGCAAACGGCCCGCCGGCTGGAAGCAGCAGATGAACCGCTGGGGCGGCCTCCACTACGTCCGCGTCGCCGTCCTCATCGCCGCCTCCGCCCAGCCGGTCGCCCCCTCGCCTGATACCAAAGCCGCCCCGACATGCACTGGCTGGTTCACCCCTGCATGTCGACGGCTTTCGCCCCGTCGGGGTGAGCCCGACAGGGCTTCGGATTACTGACCCCGCGGGCCGACGCCGCGCCGGTGGCGCGAAATCCCGACATCCGGGAATGCAGCCTCCACGAAGCTCACCAAGCTGACGAAGACTCGCAAGGAGAAGAACAATGTCGCTGAAGAAGATCAACACCGTCCTGGTCGCCGCCTTCATCCTCTTCATCCTCTGGTTCGGGACGGAATTCATCCTGAGCCCGGAGACGACGGCGCCGGGCTTCGGCCTGCCGAGCTGGCCGTCCGGCGACGGTGACGGCTTCCTGATCATCAAGGGAATCCGCGACGTCGTGCTGGCCCTGGTCCTGGGCATCCTGCTGGTGACGGGCCACCGCCGGGCGCTGGGCTGGGTGCTGCTGGTGGAGGCCCTCGCCGCGTACGGCGACATGGCCACCGTGCTGGCCCACCACGGCTCCGTGGCCACCGCGCTCGGCGTCCACTGCCTGACCGCGACACTGATGGTGGTCAACGGCCTGCTGATCATGCGCGAGACCCGCAAGGTCGCAACCGCTCCGGCAACGCCCGCCCCGCAGCCCGCCTAACGCCACCTTGGCGCGTGTCGGTATTCGCCTGTCAGTGCCGGCAGGGAAAGGCGAGGCGCACGACAGCATCCGGAGGCATGACGGTCCCTCAAGAAGCGTCCCCGAACGACGCCGACGACGTCGAGCGCCACCTCTGCCCGCGCTGCCGGGCCGAGCCCGGCTCGCCGTGCCGCTCGCGCTCCGGTGCGGTCGCCGGCACCTACCACACCGGCTGCTTCACCAAGGTGCCCCGGCTCGCCAAGCTCCTGCGCGTGCCGACGCCCGCCAATCGCGGGCCCGGACAGCCGTGGCGGCCTGGCATCTCCGTCCCGCTCGCCCTCGCGCCGGACACCCCGACCGCCGACATCCGCATCGGGTACGCGAGGTGCTCGACGCTCACTCAGGAACTCCAGTCCCAGCTCGAGGCGCTCGCCAAGCACGGCATCCCGCGCGACAAGGTGTTCTCCGAGAAGATCAGTACCCGCGTTCGGGTCCGCCCCCAGTTCGAGGCCGCGCTCGCACTCGCTCGCCAGATCAAGGCCCACGCCCCGCACTGCCGGGTCATCTTCACCGCGTACGAGATGAAGCGCCTGGGCCGCGACGCCGCCGAACTCACCGCGCTCGCCGACCACCTGGGATGTACGACCCAAGCGGGCCGGGCCGACTGCTGTTCGCGTTCTTCGCGGCGATGGCGGAGACCGAGCGGGAGAACATCCGGGAGTCGACCCTCGAAGGACTCGACGCGGCGGCCCGTAAGGGCAAGCACGGCAGTCGGCCACCCGTCATCACCGACGACATGCTGCGCACCGTGCTGCGGCGCCGCACGAACGGCGAGTCGGTCGAGCAGAGCCAGCCCGACCTGATCATCCCCACCGGCAAGCGCAAGGGCCAGGCCCCCAGCGCCGCGAGCACTGCAGGCCCCGACGCCCTGCCGCGCCTGGCGGTCGTGTTCGAGGGCGCCGACGCCGTCCTGCGGCAGCCGGCCCGTCACTGGGAGCGACTCGGCCAAGGGAGACCTGAAGTCGTCCCCGGCTGTCGATGCGCTACTCGACGGCCGGGTCCTCTTGGGAATTCCTCAGGGCCTTCTTCACGGCCTGCTCCACCTCGTGCCGGCTGGATTCGGTCGCTGCGGCGTGCGCGGTGATGGCCGCCTGCACAGCCTCGGACGCCCGGCGCCAGCGGCGCCACTGAGCCTCGTACTCGTCTCCGGTGAGGCCCGCGAGTTTCGCGCGTTCTACCTCGGCGGATCGTTCCAGCTTGATCAACTCATCGGGGATCTCTGACACGGGCACGGATCCTAAGCGGTGAGCTACGACTTGCTGCGCTGACGCGGCCACGGGGAGGCCCACATGGGTGCGCCAGTGAGCCAAACACCGGCGCGCCAATACCTCGGGCAGGTCCTGGGGAGTAGCGGGGGAGAGGGGCTGGTCGACGTCGGTCCGGGCGGCGAGCGCCGGTGCGGTGAGGGCGGCGGTGAGCGCGCGACGAAGCAGGTTGCGGCGCGCCGACCTTTGCCTCGGCCGATGAGCTGGGCCAGTTCACCGAAGGCGGCGTACACAACAACTTCCTGCACGGCGAGGCCGCCCAGGTCTGCCAGCTGCACGGCTTGCTCCAGAACTGGCGGAACAACTGGGAGGGGCACCGTCCGCGGCCGTCGGTTGCCGGGATCCCCGCTCTCGTCCAGAGCAACTTCGGCAGCCCGCATTCTCAGGTGCCGCCGCCTTCGAACGGGCAGTCCGGTTGTCCTTGTGACCGTCGATTCCGCCTCCCCGCCCTGGCTGCGTAGGCGCGATGTGGCAGCACTTGCCGGCTGGCTCGGACACCAGTTGTTGATCTCGCGGTCGAGAAATGTCGGCGAGAACTGACACCACCACGTCGACGTGTCGTGATGCAGGCGGATGAACCGCACGCCTTCAGGCTGATGCAGCCGTACCTGAGAGCTGCTCCGTGTCGTTAGCGAGCTGGTCGGTGCTTCGCTGACATGGCCGGACACGTGGAGGCTGAGCAATGCGTATACGTCGGGCCCCGCGCTGGGTGGCGGTGGCACCGGCTGGTTGCGCGGTAGGACTGGGTATCGCCTGGACCGTGCCTGCGCTGGCTGACACACCCGCACTACTGCAACCGCTGTCTGCGTCTCCGAGGGCTAGTCTCGCGTACACACGGGGACGGCGTGGACAACTCTCGGATCGAGCGGTGTCGGGCGCCCTGCGACTGCCCGCAGCTCGGGGAACAGCGCGATGTAGGGCGAGGTGGCAATCGATTTGTTCAAGCTCCCAGGCGCGATTTGATCGGATCATCACGCCATGCACGCTAGCGCTGCCGTCGCCTTGGCGGTTTTCCTGGCCGTCACGGGGGTCATGCACTTTCTGGCTCCCGGCTACTTCCGCACGCTGGTACCCGTATGGCTCCGCAGAAAGCGGCTTCTTGTGGCCGCCACCGGGGCGGCGGAGGTCATGGTGGGTGCGCTGGTGCTGGTTCCGTGCAGCAGGCCGGTCGGGGGCTGGGCCGCCGCCATCCTGATCACCTGTTACCAGGTGTCCCACATGGACGCGCTGCGACGTGCGCGGCCGGACCGGCCCCGGCTGCTGGAGCGGCCGATCGGCGCGGTGGCTCGGCTGGTGGTGAATGTCCTGTACATCGCCTGGGCTGTCGCCGTGGCCAGATCCGTGGCCTGACGCCCATGTGCGGCGACTGATCGTCCGAGGTGCCAGGCCCGGTGGCGCGCCGTGACCGCGCCCCACCTCCGGGCCCGGGCCCTCGTCCCGGCAGGCGCCCGCTTCGAACGCGGCCGGTTCGTCGAACGACCAGAAGCGGTGGCCGCCGCATGAACCAGGGCCGATCGGACGCCCCACCGAACCGGGGCGCGAGTCGGCTCCTCTTCCAACTCCACTCGCTGTCAACGGTGTTCGCGCACGTGGAAGAATGAGGCCATGTGGTCACGGCTGCCGTTCGGGGAGGGACTGCGGGCTGAGCTGGGTTCGCCTCGCCGGGCTCGCAGGCTGGGCAGCAGTCCACGATCACGGGTATGGCGGACGGAGCTGTCCGGCACACCGGTGGTGGTCAAGCAGCTCATCCAGGGTCCAGAGGCAGCCGAGAGATACACCCGCGAGGTGGCTGCGCTGCGGCTCGCGTCCCGGGTCGACCCGCCCGTCGTGCCAGCGCTCCTTGGCACCGACCCCATCGAACGGGTACTGGTCCTGGAGCACGTGGACGATCAACCGCCGGCTGACGACTGGGTGGTCTGTCCCTCCCCTCGTAGCGTGAAGACCGTGACTGCAGGGGAAGTTGGGAGTCATGGCGGAGAAGCGACGGAAGTTCGATCCGGAGTTCCGTGAGG